>CALAVG010000044.1 GCA_937892275.1 uncultured Methanomicrobiales archaeon
TGCGGATATCTGCTTCCTTGTGGGTCCGTAGGTCACATTATCTCCCCCTTGGATGCCACCGTATGAGTGGCACTTATGGGGAAGTACCTCGTGGGGTTCCTCATGCCGATGACCTTGGCATCGACGCACGACCTTTCCACCATGAGGTCCAATATCTCCTTCACGGTGGATCTTGGAAGACCCGTTCCGACGCATATGTCCCTCATCCTAAGACCGGGGTGGGCTATGACGTATCTAGCCACCCTCGATACCTTCTCCTGTTCTGCCATCAGGAATCGACCCCCAATGTACGGAGGACCTTGATCTGTCTCGCAAGGTTCCTTCCCTTGGATGTGAGCTGATAGGGTTTGACGTTGTGAAGGGCCTTGTCGGGTTCCATCCTTATGGCGTATCCGTTGTCCAACAGATCCTGCAGCCTTGCCTTGGTGGTACGGGACGGGATGCCCGTACCCTTCTGTATGCTGTAATAGGTGGAGTTGGGGTGCTCGAACATGTAGACCGTTATCCTGAACAGTCCCGAACGGATGGCCAGTCTCTGCTTCATAGTTCCGCACCCAACGAGTAAATCTCGGTAATGAGATGTTCAAGACATAGGCCGTCGGTGGTCAGTCCGTACACGGTACTGTCCCCCCTGTGTATCTCCATCGTAACGAAATCGTGGTATTCGAGGTCGCGGATTATGGCGGATACAGTATCCGCCCCTATGCCCGTGTTGGCAGATATCCCCTCGATGGTACGGTTGGTACCGTTGCGGAGGTATTCCAATACCTCCGGCATCCCCATCCTCAGTATGAGTCCCGGTGCCATCGGGCATCATCCCCGGGATCGGTGTCGTCCTTGTCCTTGGGATAGAGCTGCCAATACCCCCTCTCCCCGGAAATCCTCATGATCAGACCGTCACGGTAAAGAGCGTATGTGACCGTGGTCATCCTTGGGATGCTGATGTTGGCGGTCGGCATCCCCTCCGCCACCTTGCGTGTGAGCTCGTCTATCCTGACCCCGGGATCCTTGCGGATGATGTCAAGGGTCATGGACCGTATGGTACGGTTCATCCTGTTCTGCCATTTGGTGTCCGTCTCCGACAGCGACTGTCTGAGGGATTCGAATGCCTTGCGGTCCATCTCGTATTCGTCGTCGCCTATGGTAAGCACGGCACAGTCCTTGGAACGGTCGTAGGTCATCCTTGGAGCATCTTCTGATGTCATTGGATCCCTCCGTCCCTGCATCCATCTGTTGTAGAGTGCATCTTGTTCTTCCCATCCTTCTCTTGTGTGTTCTGTAAGATTTTTTGCTTGACCATGGGGGCATCCATCATATCGGATGCCCTCGTGAATCCTTTGTTGGCTTGTTCGATGTGCCCTATCGCCTTTCCCAAAGTCAGGGTGTCGATATCCCCTTTGGATAGCATCTCCCTGATGATGCGATTGGATTCTCTGAGCGCATCGATTGAATCGTCCAGTTCCGAAAGTAAGCGTTCGGACCTCTCGGTGTCCTTGACGTATACAGTGGTCATTGGTGTGGCTTCCATCGGGCCTTCCTCCAGAATCTGATAGCCACCTTTGTGTTAGGGGCCGGCACCCATTCTTTGCGTGTCTGGATGACGTCCCCCCTGCGTCTCATCCTTGATAGTGTGGTGATTATGGCGACCTTCCTGTTGCGGAGGTCGCAACCTGTAAGTCCGGGGTACAATCCGAGGGTGATGTCCTGCGATGATCTTTCCTTCCCATCGGACAGCAGATTGAGGATATCCTGCGCTATGCTCATAGGAAGTCCTTCAGAGTCTTGTTGGGCCTGAACGTCCTGTCGATGTAGATGCCTTTGAACAATGCCATCAGGATCTCTACAACGATGCTGTTGCCAGCAAGCTTGTATCTGGTGTTATCGGATGATATTGCATCATACAGTCTGCCTATGGCATCATCCGTCTGACCCCTCAATCTTAGGCACTCCCTTGGGGTGAGGTAGCGGATACGGAGGTTCCCCTTGTTCCTTACCACTACGCACGAACCGCACGATCTGTATGTGTTCAATGCGTTGGTGGATTGTCTCTGGACGGTTCCGGCGGAGAACTCCCTTGAAGGGGAGGGGTACAGTTTCAGACCGTCCCCCTCATATGCTTCCGCATAGCCCTTTTTGGTACCCGCAGGCCATGTGACGTATTCTTCGGAGGTCATAAGAAATCCTCCAATGTCCTCTTTCTCTGTCTGAATGTTCCGTCGATATAGATGCCCTTGAAAATTGCCTCAAGGACGTCTACAACTATGGAGTTGCCAGCCAAGGTGTATTGGACGGTCTTCTGGGGCACTGCTTGGAAAAGCCTGTTGATCGCATCGTCCTTCTGACCCATGAGCCTCATGTACTCCCTTTGGGTCATGTGGCGCATCCTGTGGATCCCGTCGGACTTGGGATCGAGGTCCACCTTTACGGGGTCCTTCTGGTCGCATGCTGCGAGCGTAGGGAATACCCTGTCAGGGGAGTACACCTTGTAGTGTTGTGTGTGCTTTCCCAGATAGCCGAGGAAGATGATCCCGTCATCGATCATAGGAAATCCTCCAAGGTCTTGGACTTCGCTCTGAACGTCCTGTCGACATAGATGCCTTTGAAGATTACTTCGAGTACCTCTACGACGATGGAGTTGCCCGCGAGCC
>CALAVG010000045.1 GCA_937892275.1 uncultured Methanomicrobiales archaeon
AAGGGACCATAGCCGGAACCAGATATTCTTCGGTAGATGAAATGATGAAAGACATCTTGGGGTAGAGACGGATTACCCCATAATCGCTACCAATCACTTCAAATCTCATTTTTCTTAGAAAAATGACGAAAATTAGTATATCTGTACTTTACTAAAATCCTGAAACCCTTTTGCGGGCCGTTTCCTGACGTTTTAAGACACTTTGGCTTTAAGAGGTAAGCCAGTATCAACTTACCCCTTAAAGTGGCTAGAATGTGCCATTCTGAAAGCCATTTTTTCAGTGACTTTCCGAAATTTTTAGGGTTAGGCCTTTTTACCGAATCCGAACGTTTTGATCGCCTGTTTCCTATACATTTTCGACCAAATCGACTTGATGTTCTTAGGTGTCTGCTCTCTATACCAAATCTCTCTTTCAAGTTCAGTCAGATTTTCCGCAAATCTGTCAAAACCCTCTTGATCCTGTGTTTTGATGATGTTACCGTCGCTGAACAATTTCCATAATAAGGTCTAGTACGGTTCGGGTTCATCGGTGTATCCCTGACACGCTCTTACAGATTCTTCCCATGAGCAACCTGTGCCGGACATGACCTTTTTTACAAGTTCGCTTCTGCCGATAGATTCCGCCTGATCCCATTTGTCAAGGATCTCGCCTTTTACTTCACCGGATAGGTTCTCATATCCCTCTTTTATCTTCGTTTTGATGGATTTCTTCTCTGTTAGACCCATCTTCTCACGCCTTGCTTTTCCCATCTTGCTCACTCTCTTTCTGTTCTTTCTCCTTTCTGCAACGTCTAGCATCCGATAGTCTGCTCCGTACTGTTTGTGGGGTCATATCAACGATCTCTGCGATCTCTTCAACCGATTTACCCTGTTCTCTTAAAATGAGCATTAAGTTGCTCAATTTGTCTTGTGCATTAGTAAGCCTTGTTTTTTTCCTCTTCTTTCCATCTTCTTTTTCTCCCGATATTTTGGCCATCAATCTCTTCTGACTGGCTCCTTTCAGCGCGTTATACGTTTTCTGTTCTTCTGGATCCATCTTCCCGTACTTTCCGTACGCGACCGTATAGAACGATGCTTGATTCTGCGGTCTTTTAAAAGCCAGTTCGTAATATCCGCGCTTTTTCTTCGTGTCTCCATCCCACTTCATTTCGAGTGCCGTTAAGAGATACCTAACACGATATTCGCGGATGTATAGATCGAGCCTGTCGATACTGGGAATGGTCATTATCAATGTCCATCCTCTGCTACGCATGGTTTCTAGGACTTGAACGAACCTCTTGTTACCCTCTGTCATGGCTTCCCTGTTAGATGCCACTAGACTGCCTTCATCCATCCAGAATATCTTTCCTCTGCTATGTTCGTCTGCTTTCCTTATGGCTTCTACGAACTCCTGATAGTTGTAAACATAAGATTCCTCCATGTCGAACTCCGGATCTAGACATTTGCATAGCTGGTAGGCCAACTGTGACTTTCCAGAACCCTCTTTACCCTGAATAACAACCACGTTATCATATTCGTTCTTCACGTTCTCCAACATATCCTGTGCCAGATATTCCAACAAGGTTTCATCGAATAGATAACGGGTAAATAGCTTCTGTGACTTGCTGTAATAGATCATGCGCCTGTCAATGATTTTCAGTTTTCTATCCGATCTCATATTGAATTGCGGATAGTAGACTTCATCCCCAACACTGTATACCGCCATAGCCATGGTCATTCCATCCCGTTAACTTGCAATCCGTTGTTTATTCCTGATTTTCCAATCTCTACAACATCCTGTCTATGCCTACCCATGTATGAAGCGGATAGCCTTTCAAGTAGCTCGCACTTGTCCTTAACATACTCGCTTCCGAGGTAGGAATGCGCGCGACATTCTAAAATTACCTCCATCTGATCCAGAGAGGTCAGATTAGCCGTTAGATCTAGCTCTTTCCCTCCGACAACTGATAGTTTGTCTAGGGTCTGTTCTTTTAATCCCTTGATTAGCTCCATTCATTTCATCCCCTGTAAGACGATGAACACACCTAGTAACGCGCCGGTGACCACGAAAACTAGCATAGCTATCTTCTTGGTATCCATCGAACTCAATCTTCTCACACTCATACCGTTAAGGAACTTCCCCTGTGCGTTGCTCACTAGCCATGAATGTAGCGTACTCGCGGTCTCGTCCGTTCTGATTTCTTCTAGGTAGGTATCTCCCTGATTGTTGACCCTTTCGCGCATGATCGGGTACTCTTTGAAACCGTGGAATTTAACGAAAATTTGGGTTGCGATATAGGCGAAACCGGTCTTATAGTCCAGTGCTTCGATGTATCCGATGTCTCTCAATGCCGATGGGTTCAGCTTTACCCAGTGTTCGCTGGCTCTGACCTTGTGGCCCTTTTCCAGATAGAGGTCTACTGTAAGGATCTCGCCATGAAGCGAACGCATGAAAGGGTGGGTGTACTGTTTAGGTGGTTTGGGAGCCGAACCAGTTTTTTTAGTTTTCTTCGATAGAATGGCCATGTTCGTACCTCATAACAAGTAGTGGTTGATCAGATAGTAGACAACCACAAGCCCGATAGCTATGTAGACTATTGTGTTCATGTTCAGCCAGTGTGGGCGCTTGGCCTTGCTAGCTACCTTAGTCTTAGTGCGTTCAACGTCACAATATGCCATCGTCTTGTCGGGGTCTGGCGGATTCTCTATACCTAATGGAATTATGCCATCGAGATTGTAAAGGCAGAACTCTGTGCCGTCATCTGTCCATAACATTAATTTCTCGTCGGTACGGTACAATTTTTCCTGAACAATCGTCAATGGTTTTTCATCTGATGGAAGCTCGTAAAACCGGCATTCCGTGGCTGTTTTTATGGCGATTTTCCTCATGTCTGGCACACCTTTCTTTCATCTTAACTTAAAACGCGCATTATGTTTTTTTTCCCGAAGTGATTTTCATTGTTTCATCATAACAGAACCGCGTCTATATTCGAGTAGGCCTTAATATGAACGACAATGAGATTAAATGAGATTATTTAAACCTGAATTTCGTTGACGAAATCATGGATCTCTCAATGAACGACATGATTTCGGTGATCGTCACCGTAATGTTAGGGGTCGTTCTTATCGGCTATATGCTGATTCCAGTGGTAACACAGGTGTTAGAAGATGTGGCCGATCAGCAGTACGCCACTCTTATCGGGGTGGCCGTTACGATAACGATCCTGATGCTTGCCATCTATCCAGCCATGAAGCTGGTCAAGAACAGGTAAGCGCGAAAGCAACAAAAAAAGAGGTGTAAAAGATGTTCAAAATTGATACAACCGATGTAATCGCAGTTGTCGTGGCAGTCATCGTTTCTGTCGCGATGCTTGGTGTCCTTGTTCCCATACTGAACACCATGACCGCAGAGGGCGGAGCGCTCCAATCCTATTCCGATCTCGTCAACATCATCCCCATGATTCTCGTGATCGTCATCATGCTCATGCCTATTGGTCTGATTCTCAAAAAGAACAGTTCCTACTGAACGTGCGGTTTGCACAGTACATGGCTATTCCGAGGGAGGACGGAACGGAAACATATCCTCCAATTTATTGATAACATGGCATCAAATTCAATAACGAAATTTGCTACCGTGTTTGTTGTGCTGGTTCTCACATTATGCGTGTGCGCTCCCGTGGTCGCATCCGTAGCAACCACTACCGAAACTGTTACGACAGAGATGGAGTACGGAGCCAACACAATAGACTCGGCGGAATATGGTACGATCTCTTCGTATAAGGTCGGCCTTGGGCTGGATTTCGATATAAACAGGGTCAGCGCGACTTTTCCGTATGCGGTGGATTCTGATGGTACGTACGTAAGGTATTCAGCGCACACGTTGACCAAAATGACCGCATATCTCAACGATTCAGCTACGTTCATAGTTACCAGCGATCTGTCCATATATACGTCGTACCAGCTTGGAAGTGACATTTCTACATATCCAGCCACAGTGACGGTAAACGGATGGACTTTCACGCTGACTAGGAGCGCTGACAACAATCAGATAATAGAGGTCAATACCACCACCACGAATGATGGCAGTACGGCCTATATCCTCGTTCCCTATGACGTTACCTACTCGGTTCCCTCCGTCCTGACGTATGGAGACAATTCGATCCATTCCCTTGTCCTTACAGATTCCATCGGTACGATGTCGGGAACGACATTCACGCCTAGTCCCGGTGGGGATTATCTCGCTATCCCTGTAAGGGTCCTGACTGATAATCAGTCTACCTACTATGTCAAGAACGGGGATACATACTATGCACCCGATACCAACGGGGATTTATCGGCTTTCGTAGCACCCAGTACAACAGGGGTCAATTCGGCTTTAACGTTGACATTCACATCCAGCCAGACTTATACGGATGTCTACGAGCTTACTGGAAGCTCCACAGATTCCGACTTACAGGATGTCGTGATAAAACTCGCGGTAGAGAAGCAGACTATTGACCCAGTTGTTAATTATTCGGCTAATATTGGTTCCTCGTATTTCGTCACGCAGTCCGGCGATCTCTACGCTACTGGTCTAAATTCCAGTGGCCAGTTGGGTACGGGAGATAATACCAATCGCACAACATGGGAAAAAGTAGCGTCCAATGTTGCATACGTTGATGCGACCGATAAAGAGACTCGCAATGCATATTATATAGCCACGAACGGCGATCTCTATGCAGTTGGGAACGGCAATAATTACCAGTTGGGGACTGGCGATAATAATAGCTCGTGGACATGGGTAAAAGTAGCGTCCAATGTGGCGAAAGTGAAAGGGTACAACTCGAACTCATCTTTTGCATTCTATATAGCCACGAACGGCGATCTCTACGGTACTGGTAGTGGATACGGCGGAGTATTCGGGAACGGATCAGCGAATGATTTACAGGCATGGACTAAGTTGGCTACGGATGTCGTAGACGTTTGGGCCTATTATTGTACGGCCTACTATCTAGATACTAGTGGCAATCTCTACGGTACTGGAATGAATGGTAACGGTCAGCTGGGTCTTGGAGATACTACTGACCGTACAACTTGGACTTTGCTAGCATCCGATGTGGATGCAGTTGCTCCCGGGCTGATTGCGACATCATATCTTTCGACCACAGGGGAGGTTTTTGTCACTGGAAATATCGGAAATAGCCAGACTTTTCAGTCTTGGACAAGTAAAGGGAGCAGTTTTAACGCAGTATTCGGAGCGCCCGTGGGAGGGTATGGTGTCTATGGTTCTGATTTTGCGTGGCTTGATTCAAACGGAATCCTTTACGGCGGTGGACAGAATGGTTCTGGTCAGTTGGGAGCCAGCGGAACTATCCAGTTGGGTACTTCGCTCGCGACCGGTGTAGATTCGGTTAAGCTGACGATAGGCATTTCGTTCTACACAGATACAAGCGGTAGACTTTACGTAGCCGGCCCTAATGCTAATGGACAGTGCGGTATATCTGGTGGCGGAAACGTTACCACTTGGACAGATGTTACGCCACAGACTTCCACGATAGTGGTTACGAACACGGTAGAAACGGAGACAGTCTCCGATCTTCGCGGAACCGTTACGAACAACGTGTTCACTCCCTCATTGGATGGAGCTTACCTGTACGTTCCGATCATCGACTTCGACACCTATACGTACTATGTATCCAACGGATCGACCGTCTACGCGCCTGATACCTCTGGTAACGCGCTGGCACCTCATATCGTGCCTGATACCACTGGTATCTATCCTGATTTGACGGTCACGCTCACACAGGTAACAGGCTACAACAATCAGATCTATTCCGTCTACGGAAGTTCGACCGACACCGACGAGGTAGGCGTAGCCATCCCCTACACCGTCACGTATAACGGCTATGTGGAGACTCACTACGCCTATAACGGACTTGGAGACGGAACCGAGACCTATTATTACTGGACGGATGCCAACGGAGATTATCTCTATATTCCGGGGGATGTGCTCAATAGCTATTCAGCCTATGTTGATTCTTCGGATGACATCTACGGAATCCCTTGGAACTCTGATAATATCGTAGCCGTTGATAGCGCGACTCCGATCACGGGCCTAGTGCTTTACAGAGACACCCTTACAAACCCGAACGAGGTCACTGGAAGCGGAAACGGATTTATCATCCTACCCGTGACCTATACAGGCGGTACGAACGCGCCACACACCGCGCCACACACCGTTTGGGCGGTACGCGGAACCGTTACGAACAACGTGTTTACGGAAGATGACAACGGGGATTACCTTTCGATACCTATTCCCGTATTGGTTGAGAACACGTACCACATCGGAAAGGGAAAAGTCTACTATCCAGTGAATATGAACAATGCCCACTACTCGCAGACCGCACCCATGAAAAGCCTGGTCAACACCGCCCTCCATCTGACGTTTACGGCGGATGACGAGATACCTACCCTATATGAATTGACCGCCACATCCAGCGATCTCTCGCTTCGTGCTATCTGGATACCCTATATCGCCACTTATGATGTTACTGAAACGACAACACATGAGCTTATACCGATGGCCAATGTTATCGTCATGGTGGTAATATTGTTGGCAATAGTCGCGTCTATTGGCGGAATAATGAGACTTAAAGGAGGTCACTTCTGATGGCCTACGGGGATGTTATCGGCTCAACTCTTATGGAACTGGGCGATACTTCCCCTACCGATCTCGGATTGGACGGGATTGGTAGCGCGGATTTACTTGGGCTTGCCTTGTGCCTGTTCCTGACTTGCTTCTCGCTCTACACTAGGAGCTATTACACTCTTGAAGTGTCAGCGTTCGCATGGTTGGTAGTTGGGTTTACCATAGCGTTGAACACACAAGCGCCGATATTGTTCCTGTTGTTCTTCGCTGTCGGTTCATTCCAGTTGGTCTACGCTCTTAAAAGAGGGTGGGAAAAATGAGCGCATTCGAATTTAGTATACAGAACATGATAGGGGTAATCGCCCAGATATGCACGGGTGGCAACGTTGAGATAGCTGGACTACTGGTAATGCTCGGTTGCTTTTTCGTGTGCCTGATCATCATGTCCTCATTGAAAGCACCCGTTACCTATTCGGTTATCCCGATGCTACTGATCTCGATCTTCTTCACGGCTATGGGTATATTGAGTACCACAATAGGATTTGTCCTGATCATCATTACGGCGGTTATTGTGGCTGGCATCGTGCGCCATACGGTGATAGGAGACTGATAGCATGGGTCTTATGTCTAGTAGCGGTGGCGAGGATACCTTACAGGTCAGTTTAGCGGTGTTTGCTATCGTAATATCGCTGGTAGTGACATCGTTGGTTCCGGCGATCGTACCCGAATATGACGCGGATGGGGATCTGTTAGCGGATGCTAGACAGAAAATGGAGAACTTTACAGGGGAATCAATGGTTTCCTATTCCCCGTGGCAACTTACATGGGTTGCTACGCCCTATACCACTAATTCACAAGAGAGAATACTCTCTCCATACGGGTGGGTATTCGGCTCCATCTCGAACACATATACGTATGACGGGGTTAGCTATATCGGAGAGGAAGTGGTACGCTTAGACCCCGATCAGAAGTCGGATTATCCGCTGACTACCAACACAGAGATACCGATACACACAATAGAGGATGATAGCCAGTATTACGATGACTGGTGGGAGTTCGGATTATTAGGGCCAATAATTTCAAAATGGTGGGATCAAACCGTACTCGGTAATGATCCTGTCTATATCGATAATGGCGTGTTTGACTTTACTGGCCTACTCTATCACTTCGATCCGACATATCGTATCAGTACAGAGGGTTCTAGCGCGACAAAACTAAACTCGGACTGGGCTAGTCTGAATGTGTTATGGTATGGGAACACATACGGTTCTGGTATTTCCGGCGGTCTCATACTGCACTCCAATACATCGAATGCCATCATAGCTCATTACAATTCGTCCGACATCATCCGTGACGCTCAAACGGATTCGCAGTACGCTACTAAGTATCTGCTGGATTTCGAGGGTATCCAAATCTATATGTATATCCTGTTCGACACAGAGGTCCTGACCTCTGGATCAAATCTAGAAGAAGCTTGGGAAAATGGTAATTGGCGCATAGCATTCAGCACACCTAGCGCAGACGGATTAATGGACATCTTCAATTCCAACGATCTGTCATCTTCAGTCGGTAATCTGATTGACACATACATATCCATCTTCACGTTCAATATGCCGAATTGCCCGACAATGTTCAACGTGGTATTCTGGGTCATTTGCATTCTGCCTTTAACCTTGGCTATGCTACTGTTCCTGTCCAGATTCGGAATTGCTGGCATGGGTGCTGGCGTACTAGGAATGGCGTTATCATTCATAGGATTGGCGTGATACAATGATTAGTAGAAGTTACGTAGCATTAACGGTATTCATAGCGTTGATTGTACCCCTCAGCGCTGGATTCCTTTTACCATCCGATACGGAGGAAAAGACATCCTATACGACTGATGAAGTCATCAACGTTACGGCCAGTTTGGAGAACTCGACCTATTCAGAAGATGTTTACAGTACGTCATATCTGAACAACCTGTTCCTGTTCAGGCATTCGGGAGCATATTCCCTAGATGGAGACAAAACGAACACCCATAACAACTATCCAGCGCTAACAGAGCAAGAGGGACAGATAGGATATGCGTCGGCAGAGGTAATGCTAGATCTGGCCCACATGGCTGAAATTCATACTCCGGCACCATATTGCGTCCAGATCAATAATACATCAACCAGTACACTTAAAATCGGGGATTTAGAAGTAGAAACGCTTATCTATTACCCGAATACCAAAATCCTTTACGGATTCAATTCAGATGGAGTGGGCTACCACGACAGTAGTACCAGCGTTACAATCCAGCCGATTACGGGAGCTAATACGGGGACATACTATATTGACTATCTTATTCAAGATACCTTTAACGGAGAGCCAGCGTACTATGACGCTACCAATGGATTCATAGCTCGCGGTTCTACATACTGGGCCAATAGCTTCACGAACTCGGTTGTACCAATCCTGATTCAATCCCAAGACTTCCCTGTTCCGATTCTGGACGCGTACGGACACCGTTTGAGTATGAGCGTAACGGACGGTACGATCTCGATCACCGTTGATTCAGAGACCAAGGTACTAGGGGATGTATCCGCATATCCGTACTGCCTGATTCTCATTGAAAAAGACGGCATATCGGCTAGCGGAGTGATGGACATGAGCAATTTCACGGACTTCACGATAAGTAAGATCGGTGCAACGGTGGAATTTGATTCAGTCATTAATGACAGTATAACCATGGTCAATTTGATACCCACTGACAACGGTACATTTGTCCACTATCACCTACGCTATTACATCCCGTACGTCATGAGCGGTAGCTCCGTCAAGACACCAGCGATAGAGAACAATACACTGGATTGCAAGTCCTATTACCCTAACGATACATGGGCTATACGTCTCTCCAATCTGGCTAGATCTGGCACAACACTAGACATCAATGTGGAGACAAGGAGCGGTACTACGGTTACGCATAGCTACCCAGTGATAGACAACGCCATTACCGTGACGTTGGATGACACCGACAACCTGATACCTCTCTCTAAGCTCATGGTAACTCTGATTCCGGCGGGAGAAGAGAATGTCTATGAGCTATGGATAGGCAACTATTGCGTTGATACATTCGATGACGGTAAACCGAAAGATCTGACACTGGGCTTTAACGGCACATGGAAAACGACAGTCCAACTCTCTAAGCTCGTGGAGACGAAACATAATGAATACCTCTGGACTGCTGGCTTCTTCGGTCTCGATGCTACTGGATTCTGTGGCTTCGGACTGATCGCGTCATTCCTAGCGTTCATCGGATTGGGTCTCTATGCACGTCAACAAGGGGATAACATACTTCCGTTATTCATAGCATCTATTGTGTGTGGTGGTATCTACATGGCATTGTTGATAAGCTGACAAATAACCTGAACAAACCTTTTCCTTTCCAATAAAATCGACAAAATCAACCTATTAATACCGACTGCCCATTTTCTATCTTGGTCAGTACCCATCATCTGACGGCCAGCAGGTTTCAACGTTTCCCTGCTGGCCTATTCATTCGAGTATATCGCCGTCTTCACGTTAGTAACATTATGGGTACTGACATCAACGTTTCTTCTTGTTCGCCGTCTTCTTAATGAGCTTCTTCTTCGGGGTCACGGGGTTCTTCTTCTTAGGCTTCTTGTTGTAACTGGCTACCATGCCAGTCCTGTTCGATACCTCTTTAATGGCCTGATCGTGCGAGATCGGCCTATCGAAATCGGCCTTATTGACTCTCTTGGCTCTCTGAAACTTGATGTCCACGCCTTTCGGTAACGTGGCCATGACTTTCTTCTTCTGCTCTTCGGAGAGATCGCCATAATAGCTGACTTTTATGTAAGTCGCATCTGGATTTTCTAACATCTGTTTGTTGGACATTTTGTTACCTCGATAGAAGAATAGGAAGCGGTTTAGGAATAAGTTTATGCCGATTCTACGTACTTTACGATGTCCAGCTAGATCGTGTTCTAAATGTCCTCTGGCCATATCCGTACGCGAAACCTTTACTGCGTATTATGGCCCATCTATGTTCGTGCATCAGTACCCACTCCGTAAAAGTATAAATCCGAATTTATGATTTGGGGTTATGCTATGTTCGGACAGGCGCGCACACACCGCCTTGTGATTCCCGTAAAAATCACTCCGAACATAGCACCCCGATTTATTCGCCCAACTCCTTGAATTGTATACAACCTCTCGCTCTGGCTGGAATTATGGTGGACGAACAGAGTTTATCGTAGTGTCTGCATAGCCCACATTCGCCATAGAATCCGCCGTAATCATCCCTCCAATAGTGGGAACCGCACACAGGACAAACGATTTCGTCTGAATCCGCATCATAATAGAAACGGACATGGCATGAACAACATAGATGGGATAGGATTTCCTCTCCGATCTTAGGCATCGGCTAGACCTCCGTATTTGATGTTTTCCCATACGCCCAACGACCGATCTACCTTGTAATCGACCGAAAGAGCGTGGCCAGTCTTGCTACCGTTCTGGAATACAACGAAACACAGTTTACCTTTCTTGTTCGGAAGTATCTCGATGGCCGTACAGAAGTTGGAGTAGTTAGCACCGCGATAGATCTTCGCTGACTTTCCACAAGTTTTTTCCCCGATAAGTTGGGATGCGGTACGGTACGCTTCCTTGATCCCATCGACCTTGATACGCTCGTGCGTACCCACGTAATAGTCCGTCATAGCAACCTCCTTTCAATGAAGTTCTGCAAGCAATCTGTTGCCCGTACTCCTATCGTGAGATAGAGCAAAAAGCAACCGGCGATTATGGCCGAAGCTGTTGCTATCTCGATCAGCATTTCCATTATCATAACACACACCTTTTTGGAAAGAAATTGTTTGTTGCGGTTTTTGGTAATCTGCAAATATTCGATTCTGCCCGTCTAGACGGCCCGTAGAGACACGTCAGAGGTCTTAGAGGTATCCGAATACGTCTTAGCGTCCTAACGTCTTAACGACTTTTTAAAATTAATCTTATTACTATTGAGTTTTTAATTTATTTAGGTTAAAATCAATCCGGAGAGA
>CALAVG010000046.1 GCA_937892275.1 uncultured Methanomicrobiales archaeon
TCACAAGGGACGATTACTACGGATCCGTTGTCATCTCCATGGATCTCAGCACCAGGGCTGCTGACTACAATGTCGTATTCTCGAACATCATCATCGTGTCCGAGGTCACAGTCAGCGCTAACACTGCGACCGACGATACGGATGCAGGACAATACAATAATAAGCTCTACAAGAAGTGGATCGACGTCTCCGGGATCCTGTCCGCGTCTTACACGTACACAGGAAGCAGTTCAGGAGACACCTCCTATACACCTACTGCGACCGTTGCATTGCCCAACAATCTCAATTCCGATTACTACACAATGTCCGGAACCATGGGAATAATGGACAATGTGACGGTTTCCATCGCTGGAAAGATCACTGTCACCGGTCTGATCCAGACCGAGTCCAGTTCGGCCACCCTTACCACATCCGGTGCGATCACCGTCGATGAGGGTGGAATGATCCAGTCTGTCGGAAAGGTAGTTTCCGATGAGACGAAACTCAACGCATGCAAGGTCGTCATTCCTGTGACCAGCACCACAGGCAGCATCATCAAGGTGTACACATATATGCACATCGACGCCGCCATCGCATACATCAACGAGAACGCCGAGACCGAGATCGTTGTGCTAGGAACTCAGAAACTCGCGGCATCCGCGGACCTCGAGGCCGGGAAGACAATAGTGAACAACGGTACCCTCTATATCGGAAAGAAGAGCTCCGCTACAGGAGTGACCCTGACCATCGATTCCGGAGCGACCCTGAAGGGAACCGGAACCATAACTGTCTACGGAACGCTCTACGCAGAGAACAAGACCGAAGTGAAGATCTCCAACAGCAGCATCTCCAGCGATGTGTATAAGGAAGAACTCAACTCCAGCGGAAAGGCCGTTGCGAACGGATGGGCCAGATGGACGAACATCGCGAAAGCGATCGAGATCGCAGAGTACGGAGAGACCGTCACGCTGAAACAGACAACAACGCTCTACAGCAATCTCACCGTACCTGTCGGTGTGGAACTCATCGTTCCCAACTCTACCAACCTCAGACTGGCTGACGGAGTCACACTGACCATAAACGGAGTCGTCAGGCTGAACGGCGGAACCGTCCTCGCAAAGTCGGGATTCGACCTCGAGGCGCTGAACCTCCAGCTCGAAGATAGTAGTACCAGCAGGTATGCATCCGCTGTCGTGGTCAACGGAGCCCTCATGAGCACCGGATCATTCGTTTACGGAAACGGATCAACCGCCACGACCAGCGGAACGTACAACGTATCCCTTGCTTCCGGTGCACCGATCG
>CALAVG010000047.1 GCA_937892275.1 uncultured Methanomicrobiales archaeon
CCATAATTGGGCGGACGTTCGACATCCGGCGCCCGATATCCGCAATGCGCCGGCGAAATGCGCCCTGCGCTCTCTGCGCGAGACGCAATACGGCGCAAAGCCGCCCGCGCGTCAGGCCTTGAGGCGGCGCTCGATCGCGCCGGGTATGCCGAGCTCGATGCGGTACTTCGCCACGGTGCGGCGGGCGATGGAGATGCCCTTCGATTTCAGGATGGCGGCCATGCGGCCGTCGGAGAGGGGGCTGGCCGCATCCTCGGCCTTGATCAGGTCGGAGATGACGGCATCCCTGCCACCCCTCTCGCCCGAGGGGATGATCTCGTAGACCGTCCATCCCGCGGACGTGCGTTTCCCCACGGCCACCGGGCATCTCTTGGATTTGCCTCCAGGGCCGAACGGGGCATCTGCCAACCAAACTTCCCAGGTCTTCGGTGCGGGTTTCTTCCCCGGACCGTTAGGGGAGTACTTGATCTTCATGAGTGGGCATACGCGCACACGTAATTAAGGTGCGCGCCCAAGCTCCCTTTTTCGGAAAAAAGTCTGGTGATTCTGTTATGCCATGTAGGTATATAAAACTATATTTGTTATTATTGTTATTGACCTTTTTTGTAGGTTCAGTGAAGCTTTTTCTTTCTTGAATCGGCCGTTTTCCGGGCGATCTTTCGGTCCATCCGATGTCGAGGCCGGGGTCCGATGCAGGTGACAGGACGGGGTCCGCTGTGGTGCGCTTTTGTTCTTCTGTTATTTAGTTTTTGCGAAAGCATATATATAGTGTTTATATACGTATAGCATGCAATTGATTGCAGAGAAGGACAGGATAGAGGTAAGGAGCACAGGGCGCCTGAGCGCGAAGAAACTGTCCCCGCTGATAGCCATGCTGGGGACATCCGAGGTCATACGGGACCACGACCGCAGGAGGAAGGACTGTGCCGGGAGGAAGCTGAAGTTCACCACCCTGGAGCTGATCGCGCTGTTGTTGTACATGGAGATCAAACGGCTCACGTTCGACGGTCTGAGGGAGACCCTGGAAGGGAGGGGAGGACAGAGGATCCTGGCCAATCTGGGGATGCACAGGGGTCCGGACGGCAGGTATGCGCTGCCGTCGGACGGATGGCTCTCCGAGTTCAGGAACCACGAGTACCCCCTCATCCGCCTGGAGCTGGAGAGGGAGATCAGGGATTCGGTGTTCCTCCGCTACAAAGGTGTGCGGAAGGTCATCACCGTGGACTCCACGCCCCTCGAGGGCAGCAGGTATTCCCCATGGGCGTACAACCCCCATTACGAGATACGCATGGGGAAAGCCCACATGGTCATGGTGAACGGGATACCGGTGATCTCCTCCTTCACGGATGGGAACGCATACGACAACAGCGAGTTCCTGGCTCTTCTGAACAGGTTCGACGGTTCGCGCATAAGGGACGCGCGTTTCGTCTCCGACGGAGGATACTGCAACCACGAGACGTACCTGAAGACCTTCCTGAGGACGGGGTGTCTGATGTCGAGCAACATCCGTTCGGACGCGAGCATCCACAAGGACGCCCTCTGGGGCAATGTGCTCAGGAGGTACAACCGTCTCCACAACGTGAGCGGATACCGGCCGAGCGGATGGGCGACGCCCGATTTCATCCTGAACTTCCTGGCGGCCCACGGCGAGGGTAAACTGGTAGGATGGGCGCTGAGGAACCTGGACATCATGCGCCCGGACTCGGTGCACAGGGAGGACGCGAGGGCGAGGCACGTGTGCGAGACGGTCCACCATGCGATGAAGAGATGGGTGTCCTTCGACGTGAGGGGATTGTGGAGGAGATATGCAGAGGTGAGGAGCTGTTTCAGGATCCTCGTCTGCACGCTCCTGTGCGTACTTTTCAAGGCATACGATTGTTAAAAGAGGGTTGCAGGGCCCCCAAACAACGAGCAAGTAGTGGAAACTCTGCAGTTTTGTCATCGCCGCCGGGCGATTTAATGATTACCTCTTCGGAATCGGCCCCGGAACGGTGTGCAAGGTCCTCCGGGAGAGCCCTTCCGGGGCGCAGTCCGATGGGTAAACGGGCCGTTCCGGGACCTTCCGACACCGTTCATGAACAGGCCAGCAGCGTGGGCGGGTAATCTTCAGTGAAGGCAGAGCGAATCGTCCGTCACTGAAAATTCAATGATGTTATTTATGCCGGGATATCCGATAGGGCGCTACCCGATCGACGGACTTCCGACCCAAGTTTTATTTTGGCGCGTGCGTATGGCGGAGCGTTTGCCATGAACGAGATATGGACTGAGAAATACAGGCCGCGCACCCTGGACGAGGTCGTCGGTCAGAAGAATGCAGTCGAGCGCCTCAAGGGATACGTCGAGGCGAAGAACATGTCCCACCTCATGTTCGCCGGAACCCCCGGTACTGGTAAGACTACATGTGCCCTCGCCCTCGCAAGGGAACTCTACGGCGACGATTGGAGGTCCAACTTCCTGGAGCTCAACGCCTCCGACGAGAGGGGTATCGATGTGGTCCGCGGACGTATCAAGGACTTCGCGAAGACCGCCCCCCTAAACGGTGCGGACTTCAAGATCGTATTCCTCGATGAGGCCGATGCCCTGGCGATGCTGGCATCCCGCATTGCGGATCACACGG
>CALAVG010000048.1 GCA_937892275.1 uncultured Methanomicrobiales archaeon
GGGATGGTAACGTCATTATAAAGAAGTAAAGAGGAGACGATGCTGTTCGACTTCTTCCCTGTGCTTATTCTTCTCCACCCTTCAGCTAT
Source organism: uncultured Methanomicrobiales archaeon (assembly GCA_937892275.1). Lineage (GTDB taxonomy): Archaea > Thermoplasmatota > Thermoplasmata > Methanomassiliicoccales > Methanomethylophilaceae > Methanoprimaticola. The sequence continues at coordinate 90 of CALAVG010000048.1, forward strand.
CTTGCCCTGCGTCATCGGGCTTTCCACTTCTCAGTGTTTAAGCTACGTGCACGCAGCCTCTCGCTCCTACGCCTTGGGTTTCGAATGGAAGCCCGGGGTTGAAAGGAAATGTTCTCGAAGAACGGATCTGGAAACAAGATAAACGACTTAAGAAACGACTTGAAAACCGATTACAGGATCCTCATCGGTGAGGTCGTCATCGATAGGCTATACGTGGAGGACCTCTATGAGATCGTGCGCTACGGATGGGACAGGAATGATCTTCAGAAGATGCTTGATGAACAGGATTATGCGAGCATCGGGATCGTAGCGGCATGGATAAGGGAGTGCGGGAACGGATGCCACGGATTCATGGTCGAGGATGATCCGTATATCTATCCGCTGGACGACGACGGCAACTACACCGAGTCCGGACTTGCGGGGTGCTACTGATGGCCGCTATCGGGATCGTCAGAGCTCCAAGAAGCCTTCCTGAGAAGGAGGTGGCCTGAATGGAGGATTGGCAGATCGCTGTGCTGAACAGCGAGAACATCAGGGTCGACCAGGACCAGTACACCGGGTACAGGCTGGTGATCAGGAGGACCGATAAGGATCACCGTATGAGGGTTTATGAGATCGTTGCTAAGGTCAAGCATTCCCGCAACAAACCGGTGATAATGTGCCCGGACGATCCCGTGAGGGGGATGTTCGCCGACAGGAGGGAGGTGCTTGATGTGCTGATGAGCACCCCTGAGTACGAGGAGTACGTTGTAACTCTTGCAGAGGCCAAGATGTGCGGGGTGATCTGATGGGGAACAGGTGCGTGATAACTACAGAGAAGGACTTAAGGCAGAAAGGATTGGGTGTCTATCTGCATAGGAACGGGGGACTGGCCTCGGTGAGGGGCTTCACCGAGTACTGCAGGCTGAGAGGTTTCGCGGCACCGGATAAGAGCTCCTACGGATACTCCAGGCTATGTCAGGTGATCGGGAACTTCATGGGTGCTGACGGGAGCTCCATCGGCATAGGCAAGGTGGAGGAGCTCGATACGGATAACGGAGACAACGGGACATACATATTGAACGGATGGAAGATAATCGCCCGCAGATACTTCACAGGGAAGGAACAGGATGACTATCCGCTGATGGATTTCCTTGAAACGCTGGACTCTGTCCAGCCCGAGACGCATCGTCTGGGCGATGAGATGATCGCGTGTCTTATGCATCACGGCAAGGTCATAAGCGATGTTTCATGGAACTACGGTTACGAGCTGCAGAGGAGGGAGCGCGACGGGCTGTCGTGTGGTCCTTTCCGTGAAGGAAGCTTCTATTCATCCAATGGTAACAATTCCATCATCAGGATACTGGAGAAGCCCGAATGGGATGCGGTGATCGAGATTGACGGTCATAGGGTGACCGTTCCAAGGTTCGTATGGAGGGACGGCAGCGAGTCCCTGCTGTTCACCGACAGATACGGTATGTCGAGACAGGTGAATTCGGAACAAGAGGTGGTTCCGTGAACGGATGATCGCAACAGGGCCGGAAGGCCCTTTTTCTTGAATCGATACAAACAATGATAAACAGCGTACGGGAATCACTGTTGCCCGAAATGGGAGCGGTTGCCGCTCACGAATCGTCTTGCTACCAAGAGACAACTAAACACACTACGAGATGAATAACATGTGTACTTATACGGTAGAGTTAGACCTAAAGTTCGAAAGAGAGACGCTGTACGCAATATCAGAATTCTGCGTACCACTGCATGAATTGAAGACACATAACGAACGTTGCTTCGAATATCAGACAAGAACGGTTACTCCCGATCTCATGTTCGCTGACCGCGGGAGGGTATTCCATGTGGATTGCCATTGGAGATCCTGCCCCAAGGACATCATGGAGCTGGAGTACCCTGGTGAGGCTGCGATCAAGAAAGAATGCTTGAAGGATGTAAGGTTCCCTGTGCTGGTCGCCTTAGGGATCGGAGGCGTTCCGTGGTACCCGGACCATTTCGCATGTTCCCGCTTGACCTGGTCACTGACAACAGCATAAGAATGAGCACCATACTGGAGAAGGAACGGGAACAGAGGGATCTGGACCTTCAAGAGATCATAGATCAGGAGATGATGGTAGATGGTCTGCCTGATTGAGCGAAGGAGCATCTGAGGTACAGCTGCTATTGTTGATGAGATGAGTTCCGCGATATGGACGGGCGGTGCGGTCGCACCTGTCCGCCCTCTATCGAGTATCATCATATGACATATGATTGTCACTATGCTTCCGGTATGATTCCGGCAAGATTCAAGGAAACAGCAGTATCATCGTCCGAAGATAACGATGGAATGCATGAACCGGTCGGTAGTCCATCAGATGGAACGCATGCATCATCGGTATCGCATTCGCAGATATGACAGCAATGCTGATCTACCTCGGCCGGAAATGATACCAAATATATGGAGAATACCAAAATAAGGGTCAGGGCTGCGACCAGCATAGTGCCGCACATCAGCAATCTGCGCTCATTTAAACTGTCGGGGGCGGATCCTTTACGCCCGATCCCAGTCCTGGGAACTTCACGGTCATGGCGTTCTGTCAAAACTGAAACCTCCGTCGGGCTCTTTGCCCTTGTTGTTCGGATCGTTCCTAGGGGATTCGCGGTACACGACGAAACGTATGCAGACGATCGCAAGAAGGAAGGTCACCACAAGGATGATGATTGTATAGACCTTCAGCATCGGTTCGGACACTGAACCGGTGATCACGTCGCACAGTATCGAGCCTGCCAGGAACGATACGAAGATCGCTATGCCGCTGAGTATGAGCCCTCTTCTGGTCAGTCTGTTGGATTCCTTGGTCTGCGAGACGTTTTGTACAAGTTCGAAGGACTGTCTTCTGCTATCGCTCAGCTCAAGGTATTTCTCGAACATCCGCTGATACGCGTTACGTTTCTTCGGGTCGATCCAACTGGCTTGGAGATCGAGGAAACTGAGTCCATATAACGAATACTCATCGACCATCGCATAGGACAGATTCCCGGAAGAACGCCCTATGACGTCCTCGAACAAATTGTCATGCGTATTCATTATATTGGCCTTGATGAGCATGGTAATTGCACGAAGTACGTCGGAAGTTGCTTCTTCCATATCGAGCGCGGGACGGAGGGTGATGAAATCATCACCGTACATTGGGTCAGGAACAACGTCATGGTCACCAAATGAATGTATCCTGTCCATAGGGATGACGTCATCGCATTCGAAGATGCTCCTGAGGAAATAGTATACTCCTTTGAGACGCATCCTCATGGGCTCTTCCAGCTGCTCGCGCTCGGAACGCAAGGAATCAGAATCATAATGTTCGAGGATCGGATCGGTATCGAACCTGACCATCCCGCCGTTGAATATGGTCAGCTTGAAACCTATGTGCTCGCCCTTGTAATCAAGAGAGACATCGAACGGTACACCGTATCTGAAATCCTTCACATCCCAGGTAAGAATCGGGACGTAATCGTCTTTGGAATCGTCCTTGTCGGAGATGTGTAGGGAAACGCCGTTCAATGCATCAAGATAATACTTGACCATCGTCTCGTGGTAGATAGCATCTAAGCCGGGCATGTGATGGGGAAGCCATCCCCAGAATGATATCATGATACCCGCTCAGGCCGGCAATTCCCTTAGATATCTGTCGGTCTCGATGGTTCTTCCGAAGGTCTCTCTGCCTTTCGGATCCGAGCCACATCTAAGGACACCGATCTGCTTCAGATATCTGATCCTGAATGAATACTTGTAGAGCTGCTCATCGGAAAGATCGTAGATGTTATTGATGATGTACCGATCCAGATCGGCCAGCTCCTTACGGGATAATTTCATGATGAATGCACGGGAAAGTGCCTCACGTTTCAACTGTTCTTCTCTCATCATCTTTACGCACACTCATGTGAACCGTCGATGAGTCCGGAGAGCCCCGTCGAATTTCACCCTGCATCTGATGGACCCTTGTATATGGAACTGATATTTCAGTCTTATTCTGCTCAATCCATCCAATG
>CALAVG010000049.1 GCA_937892275.1 uncultured Methanomicrobiales archaeon
TCGAGGACGTATCCCTTGCTGTCGACCTCGTAGAGGTGCTCGCCCCGGTCGGTCATGAAGACCTTTCCTGCGAAGTCCTTCGCAAAGAGCTGTCCGTGAGGGTCTGTGGACTTGTATATCTCGACCATCGGGAACGGGTTGTGCTGTTCGCTCATGCTGATGTCCATCGCCCTGTAGAGGTCCTTTGTCCTCAGAACCGTGATTGCAGCCTTCCTTGCGGCCGCGATGGTCTTGAATCCGTGGTCGGTGGTGGCGGAACGGTGCTTGCTCTTGGGCCAGTACATCAATGCGTAACCGGGCATGGTCAGAGCACCCCCCTGATCAGTTTGCCATTGTCATCGGTGATCCATTTGAACGGCTCATCGTGTCCCTTGATGGTGAGCGCCCAGAGCTTGCCGATATGCCTCAACCTGTATGGCTCGTACTCGACGGCCTTCTTGGTCTTGGAGATGGATGATCCGGAAGCTACGAGAATATCGATGTATGCGACATCCTCCTTGGCGTAGTTCTTGAATGCCAACTTCACGGCGTCGTTCATCGTCATGTCCACCGAGTGCAGAGTGTAATAGTCCACAGCTCCTATCGCTGGTCTTTTCTTGAAGACGACCGCAGTGTATATCGCCATGGTCAGGGCCTCCCCTTGCGTTTGATGGACCTCTCGATCTTTATGAACGGGTCAAGGCATTCTCCGAGGGTACCGTCCTTGTTGAGAAGATATGTGGTCGTCACCATGTATGCGCCGACGGACTTCTTGGAATCAACATTCCAGACAATCCTGTGACCGGCGTTTCCGAGGTCCATGAGGAAGACTTGTCCGACATATTTGCCATGGGTCTTTCCGTTCTCCTTCACGAGCCTTCCGATGACAAGGGAATCGCCTGTCTTGGACAGTATCTCGTATGCGTTCCTCCTGGCTTCCTGAATCGAGTTCGTCAGTTCCTTGTTCTTGGGTACCTCTTTGCCCTTTCCAGCCATTATGAGAATGTACTTCATGGTACCACTCAGTCCTTGAACCAACGGAGCTTTCCGTTGCCGTTGGCATCAGTGTACGTCTCGGCTGCGAGTCCGCCGTTACTCATGTAACGGATCTTGACACGGCCCGAAACGCGGGACAGTCTGTAGTTGAAGCATTCCTTGGCATTGGTGAACTTGGGATGGTACCCATTGGGTAGTGTTCCATCTTCGACCTTGTACGGTCTTCTGGCGCCCTTGGTGTAGAACTCCAGTTTGTAGTTTGTCATAATCAGAAATTTCTCCCAATTCTCAAACGCTTGACATACACTTACTACTGTCTTACGAATATTTAAATGAGTACTTACATTTTGATAAAAAGCATACAATGGGAGTTGTTCCGGTTTTTGTGTGCCAATCGTGATAACTATGTCCGACACGGATGAAACCATCAGAAGGGAGGAGATACGCCTGAAGAAGAGAGGTATCCCGTTCATCAGGATACGCTTGGCGGATGGTCTGCCGATAGTGATGGTGGATCCTCCCACCATGGTGTCCATAGTGGAGGAGAGGGAATCCGGGAAGTGGTTCGCAGGCAGATTCGTATCCTGCGGGGATGACGGTGTATGGAGTGCGTCGTACATGTCGGATTCGAGGACGCATTCGCACAGGGAGGATCTGACCGAGGCACTTGCGTTCAGGTTCGTTCTTGGGTATAGGGTCGGACGTGCGCCGCAGACGTCAAGGTACAAAGGATATGTGCCTAAGACGAGAGGAAAGCACCGTTCCGACGATCTGATCTGAATACCGTCGTGGGCGGTTTGGGGGTTGTGTTCATTCCGCATGATGTATTGTATTCTTCTTATCACATTTAAATGTATGTAATTTGTCTTACAAAGGTAAGCGTAACGTAAGAGTTTTATATGGATACTTACATGGAGGTAGCAGACGGGGATGAAAACCCGACAAGGAATGATCGGAATGAACGGAAAGAAAGGACTCAGAGTCGAGATAGACTTCCATGAGGTCAAGGCCACCATGGTCGAGGTCATCGATTACGTGAACACGCAGATCAGGGAGAACCCTGACAGAGAATACTACATGGACGGGGACCTCTATGCGATAGTATCCAAGCCCAGAGCGGAGGTGGCCTGAATGATCGGGAACTTCGTGAGAGATGGGGCCATCTATCTCAGGAAGAGCGCACTGGTGTACAACGAGGTCGAGTGGGCCGGAAAGATACATGAGGACAAGGGCAACAAGGCGTTGGTCTGGGTGGATTCCATGCAGACCGCGATGACCTTGGCTGCCGAATCCCTTGAGCGTGGTTCCGGCAAGTCAGTGACCTTCTTCAACCTCCGCAGGGAGGCGTTCGGGGAACTCGTGAAGGGTTCCGACGGGAGACACCACAGGTGGGATGAGGATCTGACCGAATACAGGTTGGAGTTTTATGAGAAGGGAAAGAGGAAACCATATGACACGGTGGTCATGAACTTCCCCTCGGATCTCAAGGAGACGTTCACCAACTCCAAGAACTGCTTCAACTTCAAGCTCAGCCACTGCATCCGCGCCAAGGTGTTCATCAACAGTACGGGCGAGCTTGTGGCCACCACATACCTGGACAAGAACGGCAACAGAAGACTCCAATGGATCGGACAGGGGGCGGAGTGATGTCCTACTGCATAGACGGACATGCACCCTACTTCGCGACCGTGAGGGATGCGAGGAAGCACGTGATCGACAGCGGTTCGACCGACGGTGTCTGGGTCGACGAGAAACGCAAGGTGATCGCCACTATCTGCGATTCTGATGGGAACGGCATCGGATGGGTCACTAGGATGCCGTTCGATGACCTCATGTCCCCCTCCGGCTACTTCTGGGATTCCAAGAGGGTCGGTTACATCGTACAGTTGGACGAGGACGGGGAGATCGTGGAGGACAGCGGTAACGTCCTCGTATGCCGTATGGAGGCGGCCAACTATGTCCTGTACACCCCGTATGACGGGGATATGTGCTTCTACACGCTTGAACACCTTGCGAAAGCGTTCATGAGGATGCACAGATACTACACCTACCCTCAGATGCAGGGGCATGCCATCAAGGACAGGGATGGCAACATGGTCGGTACGGTCATGAGCTTCGAGAAAGGGGGTCTGTTGGAGATCGATGGTAAGTTCAGGAACATCAACAGGGATGGCTCCCTCGGATGCTGGAGGAAGGACCTTGCCATAGACAGGGAGAACCACCGCATCATCAAGATTAACTGCTGAATGCTCGGTTTCGGAGGATTGGATTGGATATGTACTTTCAAAGGAGGAGATGATTCCCATGGATGCACCGTTCAAAGTGGATTTCGATACAGTGGATATGGGGAGGACCGTCGATACGGTCCTCACCGCGGCCGAAAGGGAACTGATCATGACTGGACCCGTGTGGGTGGATTTCGAGGTAGCCATAGCGTATGTGATCGACAACAGGGATGGCTTCTCGTACCTCAAAACGAAGAACATGTGGTATCAGTTCTTCGACTACGATACGGCTCTGGAAACGGTATTCTCAGCCATGAGATACGTGGAGGATGCCTTGCGCATGGGCATATACAGGACATATGGGTCGCAACACATACCGCTCACGGTCGTTCAGAGGAACGATGACGGTTCCCTCGATGTGAGGGATGGAACACCCTACGATACGTCCCGCGTGATGAAAAAGAGGGTGGATTCCAAGGACAAGGAGGATCGGATGCCACCGCATCTCAGGAGATACCTTGGAGAATCGGATACGATCAACAGGTCCGACGATGTTTCGCCGGACAGATATTGGAACTTAGAAGAGGAAAGAACATGATCGGAACAGAGGAGATCGGAGAGAAAATGGAACTGAGAGAGGTAACGGAGGGCGATGTCAGAGAGCTTTCGTCCGATGGATTGGAACGCTGCCCTCACTGCGGGTGCGAGATGCATCTGGACAGGGATGAGAGGGAATACAGGCTCATAGGGAACCACAAGGAGTGGTGTCCCTACGACGGTCTGATCAACTCCATGCCTGTGACCAACGATGTTATGGCAGACATCTCCGAACTGACGGAGATGTGGAACAAGCGCACGAAGACCAGAGCGGTCAACGGAGTAAAGGGATGTCCCCACTGCGGATGCCAGTGTACGTGCGTGAAGATCAAGAAGGATCTTTGGAGGATGGATGGGGACCATGAACTGGATTGCGCCCTGTTCATGGTGTTCGATGAATACCACACATACGAGACCAAGGCCGAATGCGAGAAGACTTGGAACAAGAGGGCTTGAAAGTCCTGTATAAAGGAGATATAAGGATGATTGGACTGCCGAGGATGGACCCAGAGTATATAGCGGGGGATGATTATCCTATGGCAGAAGTTCACAACGAGGTCACTGAGATTGAATTTTTAAGAAGTAACGCTCCTAAAAACTCTCAGGGCCTCTCCCCTTTCTCTAAGGATTCCTTGTATCTTAGGACACATACCTCAACTCCGTGGGCCATGCTGGAAAAATCCCTGGTTTCTACTTTGGCTTTGAGGAAATCGATGATTTCCGGCGGTAGGGAAACTGTTAAGGAAACTTTCTTAGAAGTTCTTGACATACAAGGAGAATCAAGCAAGTTACTATTAAATATTCCCAAGGAAATTGACGTAACATCAAGTAGATTACTTGATGGAGCGTTACAACATGAAAAAGAAAACAACGATAGCGAACGCTATGGACGGGCAGTCGAAAACATTCGTCATTCGGAATGCGGATGGGGAGCAAATCCCCGGGATCAGGATCTCGATGGAGTACTCCCACCACGTTCCGGTGGAAGTCTCGGATGCGGTCTTGGAAGGCTATGCGATCTTTCAGGGAGTCATCCTGAGAGCCCTTGCGAAGAACGGCTGCATAGAGTCGGAGGACTGATGCAGATGGTCGGTCAAAAGAGGATCTGGGCATGTGCAAGCTGCGAGAAGAATTGCATCACGATGTCGGTCGACAATCCGGGCGACATCAGGTGCCCCATGACCGTGAAGAACACCCAATGGTATCATGGGGACAAGAGGATGGACGCCCGCGACGATATGGACGGTACGTTCGACAGACAGACACTCATCGATGACTTCGTCATCCCCAAGGAGGGATTGGCGGAGGCGTGAGCACAACATGACGCTACAGAGGGATCCACCGCTATCGCCTGTTCCCACATACGGCGAGGATCCCTCCGTAGAACTTCCATGGAAACCTCTTAGGACGGGTCGGAATAATGCTATCCATCTATCATTCCTAAATCACCCCGACCCGTCCGTCAGATTTCCGATTCATATCCTGCTGAACCCGTTCATGAGTTCAAATCGTAGTATTTTGTATGTTTCTTTGTTATAATCGTTTGGTCTTTTGTAAGATAATTGTAAGACAATTGTAAGTGTTTAAATAGGATAAACACATAACGCGATACCATGAAGGGGGAGACCCCGACAAGGAACGATTGGAATGAACAGAGAAGGAGCACACTTTGAGACCGGAAAGATCTATGATTGCAGTAGGACCAACATGAAAGCGAAAGTGACCTTCGTGGACCATGAGACGGGAGAGATCACTATCGTCCTTTGCGATGCACAGGGTCACGCATTCACTGGAAAGGAACACATCGGGAATATTGTTTGGAACGAGTTCCGCGAGTGCGAGTGGTGTTACTTCGAGGGTGCGGATATCAGCATCTCGGCATGCACGGAGGTGACCTGAATGATCGGAGAGCAGACCCGCGTACTCGTCAGATGCGGTGGCAAATATCAGTATTGGGGAAAGAAGATCGATGCCGAGAAGTTCTACTTCGAGGGTATGATCGCCTGCGAGGGATCGGAGAGCGATAGGTACGGGGATATCTACTGCCAGCTCGCAAATGGTGCGACCTATGCGTCCGATGATTATGTGTTGGTCAAGGGAATAAGCATGCTCATACCCGTCAACTCGTTCTTCATCTTGAAACTCAAGATGGCCAGTGGCAAGGAACTGTTCCTCGCCATGACCAGATCCTCGGACGAGGCAGAGATGTACACCGCAGTCGGTAAGTTCGGAACGCTCGACGATTGCTTGGCATACATCGATGATCACGATGAGGTGGCCTGAATGAATGTATCGCAGCTCCGTTCCATCGCGGAATCCATATTGGAACAGATAGAGGATTGGGACGACGATACGGTCATCCATACCAGTTGCAACACATACGGCATGCCGTACACGATATTGGAGGTCTCCGATGGGTTCATTGACTACACGGACATCCGCATGGAGGATGATGACGATTACTGAGATACTTCCTATGGAAGTATGAGCACAACATAACACTGATCAGTCCTCCGACGGGTGCAGTTGTTATATCTATGCATCCTTCATCATCCAATCAAGTCCGTCGGAGGGGCGGTCATAGGCGGTCGGTTCTCATGCCGACTGCCGTCAATCCTATACAACCGAAGAATTACTTTAAATAGACATGAGAGGATGATTGCAATATGGATATATCAAAATCAGATGATGCGTCCACCCCCAATGCAGAAACGATCTTGGCCTTCAAGGAGGTGGAAGATATGGACTCTGGAAAAGTCGAGTTCAAGACCTTCAACTCCGTAGAAGATATGTTCAAAGACATTCTGGGGGAAGAATGATTTACAGTCTAAGATACACAAGTAAATTTAAAACCGATTTGAAGAGAGCTCAAAAGAGTGGAAATTTTGATGCTTCTGACCTACAATATGTGCTAGATCTGCTTATGAACGGCAAGAAACTGCCAAGGGAATACCTTAATCATGAACTTCATGGAAAATATAGTGCATATATGGAATGTCATCTTAGCGGAGGATGGCTTTTGATGTACTCATACAATCATGATGAACTGATTCTGACCGCAATCAGACTTGGAACTCACGCCGATTTATTCTAAGGGTTCATCCCTTGAAACTTTTTTTTATTTCAATCATAAATTGACAGATATACTGTCTGTCCGTTCTAAGGGCTTTTGACAAGTCAGTAGTGTTCGGATACGTCTGAACGTTCCTTTTCGGTTCTGAGGGGGTTTTTGGGGGTCTGTGGGGATGGTTCCCTGGGATCGGATAACTCAGATGCGGAGATATCCTTTCAGGAGCGAGTTCTTGTTCCATTCGTGCACATAATAGAAGAACGGCTTAATGCCTATGGGGTAGCTGCCGTACTTGGTGGTGCATTCGCAGTAGATGTACTCCTTGCCGTCGACCTCGTAGGCGTAGCCGAATGTATCGTCCATGACGATTCCGGCCGCAACGTGGTACTCGTGGGAGAACGGTGTCTCGATCTCCACGAACAACGGGATTGCATCGTATCCCATTATCCTTATGAGCGTTATGAACAGGAACGCCTTGTCCTCACAGTCGCCGCTGTTGTCCCAAAGGGTCTCGGCGGGGAATTTCCAGTAGTCACTGTAACGGTACTTGTAGGAGTCCTCCTCGTATGGGATGCTCTGTACGAACTTGAGGACGAAATCCGCCCTGTGGTAGCTGTCCATGTCCTTGGTTATCTCCATGAACCTGTCGGCTATGGCCATGAGGTATGGGTCGTCCACTGTGATAAGTTCGTCCACATCGTCGAACCACTTGGAGACCCAGAACTGTATCGCACGATATCCCTTGTACCATTCGACGGGGTACTCGATGGTCATGGTTATCTCGGTGTCCCTGTAGCCGGAATACATCAGGATGGGGGATGAGAACATGTCAGATGAGTACTTCCATGTGTATGTGTGGACGGGATCGAGGTCGTAGCCGTCGTCGAACTCTGTATAGCGTTTCTCCGTGATGTAGCCGGACGTATCGAAGTCTATCTGGGAAGTGTCCACGGTGAACGATTCGGCGGTCTGTATCGCTGGGGATGCCATCGAAAGGAACAGCAGTACGATGGTCCCCAGGAGGGATCCGATGAACAGACCGACGGAGCGTCTAGAGAACACTCCCCTGTGGCGGGTGAACATGACATATTCCGCATCCAGCATGTCGGACAGTGTGTTAATTGCTGTCCTATGTAGGAGTGGGATCATGCCATCGGTCTGCATGAGGGTGTGATTGCCCCTCGGAGGTATATAGGGATTAATCAAAAAAGCGGATTCGGGGGTCGGGAAAGGGGTTTGAGGGGCCGAAGCCCCTTGATTGGTTATTGTTGCCTCATGCTGTGGTCGGAAGATTCTCGAAGGAAACTTTCTCGCCGCCCCATTTGATGATGATGTCGGCATCATCTCCGGCCATGTGGGTGTTGAGATCTGTATCGTAGAGCACATAATGATTGAGGTAGGCCAACGAATTTTCAATCTCTTTGTAATCATCAAAGCTCTTGCCCTTCCAGTTATCCGTATCAGTACTGAGGACCAAATTCTCCTTGAACATGCCTTTGGTGACTTCTTTGAATGTTGCACCGTCGTCACCGCTGTAATACATCTTACAGTCGGAATCGAGATCGATCTTGATCTTATCCTGCCAGCTGTCTCCCACTCCCCAATACTGGAGGGAGAAGAGAAGCTCGAATGATGTATTTCCGTTCTCATGGATGGCTGTGATGACTGTGTTGTACATATCGATTTTCCATTCACCGTGAGCTTTATCGGGTCCGTTGGTGATGTTGACAACCGCGAAATCATTAGATGTTCCCTTGAATGTGCTTATTCCGGTCAGGGTACAGTCTTTGAAGGTATAGTTACCCGGGTGGCGGAGCTGTACAGCATCCCATCCCTTGAGGTCACATCCATCGAAGCTGGCAGTTATCTTACCTGTGCCTTCTTCTCTTATGTTGACATCGTACATGGATTCTGCAACACAATCTTTCATGTTGAGGGTTATGTTCCCCGTGTTGTTGTAGATGCATACTGTTGCGGCCCTGTATTTGTCCTTGATCCCTTTCAGGTCAAGATCGGTAAGGTTCAGTGTGATATTGGAGGACTGTCCGCTGACGGCGATGACGGCAACTGCTGTTGATACGGTGCCATCTGTCCTACAACCTACCTGCTCGATGGATCCATTCTTGATGGTCACACCGTCGCTTGCGATGGATATGACGTTCTGATACGATACATCTGTACCAGAGTGGTTCTTCAGTGTGTATCCGGCGAGGTCGATGGTCAGAGCCTTGTCAATCGTCAGGCTGGTGTTCTCTGCCATGGTGACATCCTTCAGAAGGACGACAGACTGATCGGCAGTCGCATTGGTGACTGCGTCCACAAGAGTCTTGGAGTACTGTGCATTGGATGTGTTCCTTGCCTCCATCATATCCAGTTCGATGACATCGAATCCGGAGAAGTGGGTGGTCTGGAATGTTACCGTGGATGTTCCATCGCCGTTGTCCACGATGCTGAGGATATCGGGCTGTTCTTCAAGCGTTCCGTTGTATGTGATGTCCAGAGGTCCTGTGAATGGTACGACCACGGTCACTGTGACGGTCTCTCCGCCGAATGATGTGATGGGTCCTGTACCGGAATCCGTCAGACTGAGTTCCAGCGTTGCTGAGGAGACCGAGCTGACGGCATCTGTGACGTCCACATCGAGCGTGACGACACCTGTCGCCGCTTCATCGATGGATCTCATGGCATTCTCAGGGAATGTCACGCTGACCGCTCCGAGGGGATCCAAGGTCGAAGATGCACTTGATGCCGTCGGGACGGTGTTGGCCGAGAATGTGGTCGCTGTGGTTCCTGATACCACTGCCGTATTCTTGTTGGTACTCACGGTCATGAAGACGGGTTCGGTGTACTGGTAGTCCACCTGATATGCCTCAGAGACCATGCTGATCGTGAATGCACTAGGCAGGCTGCTCTGTATGAGTCCTTCGTTGGTCACTACCTTCACAGACAGATCATACCGGTCGAATCCGCCTGTGGCGGTATTCTTAGGCAGAACGATTCCGCTGGTGGCGTCCCCGAATGCGTATCCGAGGTGGTTGTTGAATGTGATGGGCGTGGTTCCGTCAAGGGTATGTCCGTTGATTGAACCGGAGACGTAGAACTTGATGGCGCTGTTCAGAAGGCTGTCGCTCACTTCGGGTACGGAGATATAGAGCCTGTACAGCGAGTTGACTGTGGATTTGTTCGTTATCGTGTAATCGGACGTTATCGTCCTGTTGGCTTGGAGATATGAGATGTTCAGCTCGTCATCGTCGACAGTTGCTGCGGTCCCGTAGGTTTCGGGGGTGTATTCTGTCGAAGGACTGTTCGTGAGTGAGATCGTGGGGTCGGAGAACATGCCGTCGATGTCGATGACGGCAGAAGTGACCTTGATCTCCCCTGTCTCCGTGTCGGAGAACCAGGAGTATGTGACACCGCTTACGGCCGTAAGGCATAGCGCAACGACCAGAACGGATGCCAAGATTGCTTTGTATTCTGCTTTCATTGATATCATCTTCTTGATTGGGGTTATCCCCCGTCCCGTTGCCCGGGATCGGGGGATTATGGGGTTTCAGGCGACCACAGACGTGTTGGCCGGTGTTCCGTCGATACCGAAGTAGTGGACGGCGTTGGTCACCAGATGCTCTCCCGTCTCAGAGCTGTCGATGACATCACCATCGATGGTCAGGGAGAACGTGGTCTCCAACTGGTCTCCGGGGTATCCGTATGCGTTGGGCTTGTAGTAGACGGCGATCGGACAGTCGGCATTGACGTCCACGTTGACGTCCGTGTACTGGATCTTTCCGGAGGCCACTGCAAGATTCTCTGCATCCATGAGCGTGTACTCACAATCGGTGATTGTGACGTTTCCGCCCCTTACGGACATAGCGGGCCCGGAATAGACGTTGAATGTACAGTCATTGATGGTCCAATCTCCTGACTGCTGGATCTGAATGGCGGATGATACTCTCCAGTTCTCGTCGATCAGGGTCCTTCCGATGTTGAACTCTACACCGTCTGCATAGAATGACGAGATTCCACGGCCGATGCTTCCATTGGTAATGACACCGGCCCCGAACTCGGAGTTGATGGAACCGCCGTCGATCCACACGTTGGATCCGTGTGTCACGAAGATGGGTGCTCCCCTATCGGCGGAGACGTCCACTTCCATAAGGATAAGGTAGTCCTGCATCCCATATGTCGCGTCGTTTACTCCAACGATGATTGGGATCGTGTTCTCGGTCACGCTCGTGGAGATGATCTTCCCGAATGCGAATGCAACGGATGCGCCGTTATATGCCCAGATTCCTCCAGTCTTGGACACGCCAAGGGTGTGTCCGTTCATGTCGATGGTAGCGGTCTTTCCAGCGACATTCAGAGAATCCACTGATACGTCTGCGAACATCTTGATGACTTCATTCTCCTTGCAGGTATCGATTGCTGCCTGAAGGGTCTCGTAGGATGCCCCAGTGGTGAGGTTCTTTGCAACGGTGCCATCGGGAACGACGGTCTTTACCGCTGTGTAGGGCGAGAAGTCGTTGGCTGTGATTTTGATAACAGTGTTCTCTCCGTCGAAGGAAATGTCGTAGAGTCCGCTACCGATGACCTCGCCCTCGTGATAGAGCACAAGGCTGTCGGCTGCATCCGTCCAGTCTCCGCCGAGGATCATTTTGATGATTGCGTTGTCAGTGGCGATATCATCGAACTCGACGGGGTTTCCGTCAACATCCGTGAATGCGACGTCGATTCCTCCGAGGATGACGTCGCCGTTGTGCAGAGCGATAAGGGGATCGTCGGAGATTGCCTGTATGCTGACCTTGACGTCCTCGGTCATGGTCGGGAGTTCCACGATGGATCTGGTAACGTCTGAATTGGCGAGAGCGACTGTGAACTCAGACTCGGTTCCCCCCATGACTGCCTTGTTGGACACTGCGCCCTGTATGATGTTGCCCTGAATGAGGTTGTAGTCGACAGAGATGCTGTATGCCCTGCCCTGATACTGGTTTCCGGCGGATTCGTTGAACTGGATGACCAGTTTCTCGTCGAACGTGTTGTTGGGTGCGTTCGCGACGATGGACACAGAATCCCATGTCTGTTCCAAGATGGAACCGTCGGTGTGTGTCGTGAAGATCGTGAACGGGTTGGTGGCAAGAGGAACATCGGAGTTGTCGATGACCTTGTCCTCCACGTAGTAGTTGACATTGATGTTGTTGTCGATCGTGTTCGTAAAATTGAGTGTGATGATGTCACCGGGAACACCGTTGACTGCGTTCACAGTGATTGTCCCTACATCGGTTCCGGCGGTGTAATCCAGGGTCACTGTTCCACCGACATCGGTATGTGTGGGTACGCCATTGACCAATTCGATGGGGTTTCCTCCATACGACTGGACTGTTCCTGTGATGTTCGATGTGATTAGCTTCATCTGTCCTGCTGTGACGTTGACCTCTGTGGACTCCTCGTCTGTGAACCAGGAGTATGTGACTCCACCTACGGCGCTCAGACAGAGGGCCAGTACAAGGACGGACGCCAGTATCGCTTTCTGTGTGTTTTTCATTATATTTACCTCTTAGAGATATGAGAAAGTGTTTGGATCTTTACCACAGAACGGAGGAATGCGACCTCCTTTCCGTGTTGGTTGGTGGTTTGAGGATGCGTACACAAGGCCGATGATACAATTCCCATCGGGGTCATGCGGATCCCTCTGCGGCTATGACGGTGAGGATGAACGAACCAGTCTGACCTATCACAAGGTTGTTGCTTGCCAAGGTCATGAACGTGACCGTAAGCCTGACCTGTTCCTCCGTATCCAGAACGCCCAACGACAGGCCCTGACCATCCAGAGAGAACAATGTTGCCGAACGGTGCTCCTCGTCGTGATCGATGGATATCGCTATCTGCTTCTGGAACTCCTCCGAAAGAGTCGTGACGTCCAGTCTCAGCGACGCGTTAAGGGTCTTGCCAGAACCGTTCACGATGTCCATCACGATGGATGAGGCATCGCCCGGTATCATACGGTCGACCGAGAACTCGTAGCTGCTGAGGTCCACGGGCGTTATGGGTTCGCCATCGCGCTCCGTGACCTTCACAGACACCGTTCCGCCTTTCAGTTCGGCAGAGACTATGTGGTTCCCATCCATCTTGAACGAATAGGTGGACGTTCCGGTCACTTTCTGGCCATCCAGATAGATTCCGGTCACGTAGTATCCGTCATCGGGTGTCACACTGACGTTCACCGTGCTTCCCTCACGTACCTTCCCCGATACAGGCGTTATCTGTCCGTGAGCAGGTTGCTCCACCGTCAGATCGTAGTATGTGGGTGTGGGTGGCGTGGGAGGGGTCGGTGGTGTCGGGGGAGATACCTGTTTCCATGTGGCCGAGACCGTGTGGTCCGCCTTGATGTTTGACAGAGTATACGTGTTCCCGGACACCGTTACGGCGATGCCGTCGACCTTCAACGCGTCAAGTCCGTAACCGTCCTTGGGAGTCATCGTGAATGTCAGCGACTGACCGTCCTTGACGACGATCCTTCCCAGGGGGGTCAATGTACCTCCCTCGGAGGATGTCGCCGTGATGATGTGGTCCGCAGTCTCAGTACTGATGCGGATGCTGTGGTCCTCCCTCACGTTGGAGAAAGCATAGGAACCGCTTGCTGTGACCTCACGGCCATCCACGATGACCGTGGATACCTTATAGCCGTCCTTCGGGGCGTAGACGAAGCTCTGAGCCCCTCCGGGGGGAACGAGAACGTATCCCGTAGGGGATATGGTCGCTCCGTTATCGGTCGCAGCGGTGATCATGGGGTATCTCTGAATACCGATGTCCACTGATACGTCCGTCATGACATTCTCCACAAGCAGATCCATGTAGGTCGGGTCGGTTATCTCCGCCTCTTTCCCATCCACGGCGATATAGTTGATCCAGCATCCCTTGTCAAGACATGTTATGCTGATCGTCAGGTCGTCACCCATGCGGAGCTTGATCTTTCCGATGGGTTCGACCTTGAAAGGCTGTGCATCCGTATCGGATGATACGGATGTACCTAATGTCAGAGGATTGCCCTCGTCATCTATACCGGCCGTTGCCAGAGACGACACGACATCGACTGTGACCTCGATGTCGACCTCTATTTCCGGAGCCTCGGTGAAAAGTACCTGTATGCAGTGCAAGGAGAAATCCAGAACGAACGGTCTGGGGTCGTATGACGTACCCTCGACGGGGTCGCCGTCATAGAGGATCTGTGCGGTCATCCCCGTTCCGGGGTAGACTGTGATCACCTTGTGGGTTCCCAGAAGACCGTCAAGGATGGATACCGAAACGCACTCGTCCGGTTCTACCGTTCCGTCCCCTGTGTGCTCTATGGTGTAGCAATGGGGGAACAGGAGCAGTACTGCCAGTATGACCATCACCGCTACAAGTATCGCTATCTGGATGATCCTGATGTTCCTCCGTTCTTCCGATGAGTTCATCTTGCATCACTCCCGTCTTGGATGCAGTCGGGTATCGACTGTTGCCTGTCGGAGTCCTCTCTGATCTTCCTGACGTTCCTGATGATGTTGCTGACCTCTGCCGCTACTAGAATGAGACATGGTATCGCTATGAGGGCGATCTTCCCCTCCATGGTGGAAAGGAATATCGTCAGCTGTCCCAACCAAGGGGATACTCCCGATACCTTGCCTATAATGTCACCGCTTGCGCTAGTGACCGTCTGGGTCGACCCGTTGGTGGGGTCGTCGTCAATGCTGTCCCCTTTGAGGGTGTATGTGAACACTCCCTCGGATTCCAATATGTCGATCACCCTGTGGGTCACGACCATGGATTCCTTGGAGATAGGGTGGGTGTAGCTGAAGGTCAGAACATCGCCGATGGCTATGTTCTTGTAGAAGTCGGAAGCGGTTTGAGGATCTGTGGGCACTTTCTTTATCCATATCAGGCTGCCCAATGGGATTGTATCTATCTCGTATTGTGTGCGGCGTTCCCCGTCCATCGAGCCGGACACGACTATCTTGAAATCAGTGTCGGTCCCGAATCCGTCGTTATGATCGTATATGTAGTAAGCGGAGAAAGAGACCGCTAACACAACGATTGCTAACGCTATTGCTTTCGAACGAGAAACCAATGTAATCACCTCATTGTGAAAGAGGTCTAGATGTCAATATTAAATTACCTATGACTTACAATAGTAATCTACAAAGCTTACGATAGAAAACTAACCGATTTTGATTCGAAGGAGTCGTTCGAGAATATCCTTCGTATCCGAACGAAGGACTTTGCTAACCGGGAAAATAGGATCTGAGTGTTCGGAAAGGTCAATTCGATTGAACCGTTGCAAAATTTATGATAGTTCAATTCTGCTAAACTATTTCCTTTTCGGAACAAGTTGGTCGAGTTGACTTGTCAACAGAACCGATAGGAGATTTTCAGTAACACGAATTGAAGTCAAAATATTATCAATGGATCTTGCATCGGAAATCGGATTCGGAAAGATTCCGATGTAGAAAACTTCGAGAAATCGCTTGGAATCGATTTTGTTGGAAAATGGTGTATCGGTATGTTTTGCCGATTATCGTTGATTCTTGCTAAAATGAGGGGTTGCTATGAGGATGATTATGGGGGAAAGTCATCGGATGAGTGGAAATTGGAAGATTTGAGGAGTCATCGAAAATCATGGATCTCCTATTAAGAGCTTAAAATCGGGGTTTTTGCAAAAAATTGCAAAAAATACTGTTTTGTGGTGGACACAAACAACTATTTCCCCGTTCAAACGAAATCGTTTGTACGAGGAAAAACGTTCTTCGCGGGAGGTAGTTTTGTACGAGGAAAACGGGGTAAAATCGGTGTTTAGTGTACCGCTAATAAGTGTACCATCAAAAAAGTGTGCAAAAAACGTGATTTCTTAGAAATCTTAGAAAATGACAGATTTTTGAAAATGTGATTTTGAGGAATCGGGACAAATCATACGAAACTTGTGAAAATGAAGATTTTAGAAGTCGCAATTTCGTTAGAATCAGAATGATGTATGAAAATCGGGAGAGTAACGTGTCCGATACGATATTGGGGATATGTGGAGAATTGGGAGAATTGGATTTTGAAGTGATTAGAGTTGCAGAGAACTAACAGAATTTTCGAACAGTTCCTCAATCTTGCTCTTATCGGGGAATCCTAGGTAGATGCCGAATCTTCCTTGTTCGTAGTCTGCGAAGAAAACATCATCATAGACCTTGAAGATGATTTTCGGTAATTCCCCGGTCTCGCTCATTTCAACTTCTTCCCGTAATATACCGCATCCTATCCTTCCGTCAAAATTATCGGGAACGGATGTTACGCAGCAACGTGTACCTATCTTCCTTTTTACGAACTCATTGAGTTGCTTGATATCGAACGGATCGCCGTTGTAGATATAATGCACATCATTGGTTCCTAACGGTTTCATGCATGATCACTCTCTATAGATATTATAATAAAAGAAGTAGGAACGGGTTTTCCCGTTCCTTTTAGGGGATTGTAAGTAGTTTTACTGCGGAGATATATGAATAAGAGGTTTTTCAGATTGATGAGATGCTTAGTTTTCGGTGTATTCGTTGGTTTCCTCGATTTCGGTTTCTGTCGGTTTGATGACCGCCATGACCTTTGCATAGACATCAGGTGATTTGTCTTTCGAGATTTTCACTGCAAGGTCGATGTCTTCATACTTTATCGAGATTCTTAATTTTCCATCTGTGGGCATTGATTTCACTCCGATGACAATATGGACTTTCCTAAAATATAACCGTTCTTACAAAAGTAGTCATTATGGCGTACTATAGTATGCATATTATGCGCGATATTCGATGTTTTACATTGACAATGGGAATCTTTCAAAAAAAGGATCATAGTGTGTGTAAGGGGGTTTATGGGAGTCCCGTGATAGGATGATGCGTGTAATGGAAAGTTGTCGGATACATCATCCAAACTTGCGTGAACCCCCAAAAACTGTCATCTGGATAGATGGCAGTCGATGGTAAACGTTCGGAGATATGGGAACGGGGGGGGGGGGATCCCCATCCCGCTCGTTCTCGGTCGGTTTCTCCTTCTTAGGCTTGTATTTTTTGGATTTCAATGCGGGACCTACTTTTCCCTGTGCAAGAGCCTGTGCGTAGCGATTCTTGAACTCGTCGAGCTTATCCTCATCCTTCAAACGACGGGTCACAGTGAGCCTAGAAACGCTGTGTACGGACGCGACGTCCCTCAGAGAGTATCCCATATCGGCATAGGCCAAAAGGAGGTCTATATCGAACTTATCGACACGGCTGAGAGGTCTCCCTATGTGTTTCCCTTCCGCCCGGGCTCTCATGAGTCCCGCCTTTACTTTTTGCCCGTGACCAGAAACATACCCCTCTGCTGTGTGTGCTTTGAACGTGTTCATTAACATCCCATCAGGGGTGGACGGATCGATGTTCTCTGCCGCTACGTATTTCAGTTTGACACTCATCTCTGTCAGTTCTTCGATGAGCTTGTTGGTGTCCCTCATGTTCCTGGACAACCTGTCTGAATCGAGGACTATGAACATCGTGATCAAGTGCTTCTTATCATTACGGTGATTCCTCATGATGTATCCATATGCTTGATCCAACCCTGGTCTGTCATCATTCTGACCTGTGGACTCGTCCTTGAACTCCTTCAATATCACGACAGAGTTCTTCTTTGCCCACTTGCGTATAGCCATCAACTGTGATTCGGGGTTCTGCCCCTTATCATCCGTGGATACTCTTGCATATGCTATCGCATAGGTCATCTGGACGATCTCTTGGACATCGTCATTCTGTTGCTCATTCTCTGTGTCTATCAATTCCTGTGTGTTGTCTTCCATAAATATCAGCCTTTGATTAATTCGAACATACGCTGATCCCAAGATTCAGCTTTCCTTTTAAGTTCGTAGAATATCGTCATCTGATTGTGGAATGCGATGGATTCGGGATTGTGAGTGAAATCTATATTGTTCAAGTCGGTTGAACAGAGGGATACACCGATATCGGCAAGATACTTCGAGGCCATGTTAAAAGCATCTTCTTGAAGAGTGTTGACGTAGGGTACGACGACCTTGCTGACACCTCTGTTCATTATTAGGAACCCGTATAGTGCCTGCAGACCCTTGCGGTCGAACCCTTTCCCGTGATCAATGTCATGGAATGTCCTTACGATGTTGTGTCCGTATTTCTGCGCCCAGACAAGAATCCTTGCATCTTGTACCTCCTTGCATTTCCACTCTGGTTCACGGTCATCGGTACGAGTATATGCTACAACATCGTCGCACAACTTACGGAACTTTGATGTTTTGAAGGAATAGCTGCGTTTCTCAGCAGGATAGTGTGACTTGGGATCCATGGTGAGTATCTCAACTCCAAAATCATTGAGGGTATTCACCGTACTGTTGATTACATTGAGTTTGTCAGAAAATCTGTCCGTGTTGTATATAAGAAGCTTGTTGTTGAATTGAGTATTGTCTTCGACGGACAGGAACAGATGTCCTATCATCTCACAGAGAGCATCATCGGATTCTTCCTTATCCCTGTAGACATTTCTTATACGCGCATTCTCCATTCTCGATGCATAATCGAGAAGGATTCTTTCCTGTTCTTCTGCGGATGGCCCGTCCCCACCTATGTAGTCTCTCACATAGATTGTGATGTTCTGTATCAGTCCGCCCGTGTCATTTAAGATTTCGTTAGAGTCATACATTTGATACACCTCAGTATCAGTTGTTCACGTTTAGTTGAAAAGAGTTTTATGGATCGATGCGAACCATATTCACTGCCCACATACACAATATGTTCATATCTTACTATTAACCCCCCATTGTCCTCCGCATCTTCATCTTCTCCATCTTCATGACATAGTCGCTTGCAGCCTCACGGCAACGGGGACAGTAGTGGCGGATGTAAGGGTAGTATCTGATCACCCTCCATCCGGTCGATACCGCCTGTTCCTCCACCTTTGCCAATGCCTTTGCGATGTCGTTGTTGCCGGGTGCATCCACGGTGAAGTACTCCGATTGGAGACATCCGCTGCATAGCATCGAGAATCTGACCTTGCCGTTCGCGATCTTCACTCCTTCCGCCTCCACAGTTTGATGGGCTGATGGGGTGGGTTGTCGCGGTATCCCACGAACTCCACGAGATCCCATTTGCAGAGGTATTGGAGAGCCTTGTCCACGGAATGCTTAAAGCGGTCAGAATCGCAGTTCAAAGCATCTGGGTACATGGCATTGACGATATCCCTTGCGGACAGTGTCTCCGATCCCATGGCCTCGAATACCTTGTCCCTGAAGGGAATGGTCATTCGGGTGCCCCCATGCCCTCTTTGAGCTTGCTCTCGGCACATACGGGGCAGACGACCATGAATGTGTTGCCGTCGGAGTATACGGTCCATCCTTTGCGGAGGAATGCCTTGCCTATGTGCGTCATGGTGTTGGGTACGTATACGGGGTGGTGCAGATTGATCTCCACCCTCCCCTCCGTCCCGCAGACGGCACACCGTTTCACGAAGGTCTTAGGCTGGTCCATCTGGGAGGTCATCAGTCATGCCTCCTGTCGCTGTGGCGGTAGGCATCGGTGTTGGCGAGCCTGTAGACCTTTCCGGCGGAAAGAAGTCCTTCCAAGGTCTCTTGGAAGGCATCCCTGTCCTTCAGAAGATCGGAAGAGCACACGTCTGAACTCCAGTCACGGCTACATCTCGTA
>CALAVG010000050.1 GCA_937892275.1 uncultured Methanomicrobiales archaeon
GTTCGTAGGTAACGATCATCGTTATCTGATCCCGGGATCGATGTTCCTCGGTGCCATCATACTCTTGATATCGGATTGTATAGGACAGACCGCTATGGACTTCACCATACCCGTTGGTATCATCACATCGTTCTTGGGTGGTCCTCTGTTCCTGTACCTACTCATAAGAGGGTATAGAAAGAGAGGGAGCAGACTATCTGATTTTGTAAAGGCCAGGAGGGATGCGAGATGAAGGTCCTCGAGGTCGATGGCGTCCGTTTCTCATACGACAGGAAAGATGTCCTGAAGAACGTGTCCATGCAAGCCGACAAGAATGAGATAATTTCGATCTTGGGACCCAACGGTGTAGGGAAGACCACTTTGCTACGTTGCATATGTAATATGTTGACACCTTCGGAAGGATCGATCAGGATCTGCGGCCAGGATCTGTCCGAAGTCGGTCCCCGTGATCTTGCAAAACTATTGGGGTATGTACCTCAAAAAGCAAGTGTCTCCAGGACCACCGTATTCGACTCCGTACTGATAGGAAGACGTCCCCGTATGGGGATAACATACTCGGACCATGATCTTGCGGTCGCTTGGGATGTCATGACATCCCTTGGGTTGGGGGAAATGACCTTGGATTATGTGGATGAGATCAGCGGCGGAGAGTTCCAGAAGGTGCAGATAGCCAGGGCACTGGCACAAGAGCCAGAACTCCTTGTACTCGATGAACCATCGAACAATCTGGACATTGCCAACCAGCACATCACTATGAGGATGATCGAGAGGATCGTCAGGCATAGGGGACTCTGCACGGTGATGACCATGCACGACATCAATCTCGCAGCATATTATTCGGATAAGTTCGTCTTCATGAAAGATGGTATGATAGCCGCTTTCGGCGGCAGGGAGGTCATCACTCCTGAAGTCATCCGCGAAGTGTACGGTATGGATGTGGACGTTATCGAACACAACGGGCAAATCGCCATCATTCCAAACAGGGAACAGCCTGCCCTGGACAGGATATCTGATAACAAAGGGGTCGAATGAATGTCCAAGATCCATCCGTCGGTCGGGGAGAGGATGTCCCATCAGGATATGATCGGTTTCTGGAATCAATATTCCGAATGCTATTCATCCATGCAGCAAGGGGATATTCCTGATCGCATCGTCGACAGACTGTTCGATCTAGGGATACTGAGGAAGGATGACTGCGTTATGGAGCTCGGTTCGGGGCCAGGGACATACTCGCTCAGGATGGCCCCCCGCGTACGTATCCTGACCTGCATGGATTCGTCCGAAAGGATGTTGACACGCCTTTCCAAAGGTGCCGAATCCATGGGATTGCACAATATCGAATTGTTCTGTAAGGATTGGTTCGAATACGTTCCCCGCAAGGGCTATGATGCGTGCATCGCAACATTGTGTCCCGGGACGGGAAGCCCGGAATCGATAGAGCGCATGGAAAAGACGGCCCGTAGATCCTGCATCGTTGTCTCATGGGTTGTCAATCATGGTGACGATCTTAATGCCCAGGTCTGGCAGGCCTTGGGCAAAGACTATGGATACGATTTCAGGAACTCCTCGGTAGTCCAGGATCATTTGAGAGACATCGGACGGGAACCCATCGTCGAATTATTCAGGGTCAAGATAGAGATGGATATACCGGTCGAGGAGCTGGTCAAGAAAGAGGAGTCCGCTTTCAGACCCTATGGCATCAACAAGGGTGTGGGCGATATCGTCAGATCCATACTTGAACCGGAATCGGATGACGGTATTGTACATTATTCTGCAGAAAACAAGATGAAGATGATTTGCTGGAATGTACCAGACTC
>CALAVG010000051.1 GCA_937892275.1 uncultured Methanomicrobiales archaeon
TGTATGCGGGCTGGACCGTCAACAAGTACAGCTACAGGTTGACCGGTGCCGATCCCGACATCCAGGAGGGCGCAGGCATCGACAAGACGGACAAGAAGATAGATTACGGAACGGATGTGACGGTATTGTCCACTGGACACGACATCTATTCGATCAAGGTCGTCAATCACTCCACATCCGCCATCTATTACGAGAGCACAAACATATTCACATTCAAGATGCCCGCGTTCGATGTCGACATCTCGGTCGTCGTGATCCCCAATATAACGGTGTCCGCTGCGGATCCCGTATACAACGGTGAGGAACAGGACCTACTGACCGTCACCGGGGATGATGCCACTGGACACGGGCTGACCATCAAGTACGGCGATACCCAGGAATCTCAGACCTCCACCTCTATCCCGCAGCGCACCGATGCGGGCGATTACACCGTATGGTACTCATGGGAGCAGGATGCTAACAAATACTATGCGGCCAAGGCAGCGACATCCGTCGCCGCTTCCATTGCTCCCAGATCCCTGGAGGGGGCTACGCTCACTCTTGATATCGTCTCGGAGGCCGACAGGACATACAAAGGCAGCGAATTCGAGCCTTCTGTCGTCAAGATCGAATTCGGCACTACCGAAGTATATCAGAATCCAGTCACACTGAAGCTCACGGGCATCGCCGGTCAATCCACCGAGAAGATCAAGGATGCGGGAAGCTATACCCTCACGTACACTGGGTCCAAAAACTTCAAGGACTCCGCGACTGTATCGTTCACGGTCATAAAGAAGACTATCACCCCCGAGGTGAGCGGAACCCTCACGAAGGAGTTCGACAGGAGCGAGGAGTTCTCCACCTCAGGTCTGACGGCATCTGCCGAGACCGGTATTACCGGGGAGACCGCGGTACTGGAGATAGCCTCATCGACCGTGATCACGTCGAGTGCGAATGCGGGCAACTACGAAGTATCCGTACCTGTGGCCCTGACAGATGCTGATGTCAACAAGAACTACCAGCTTTCAGCTTCCTCGGTCACCCACTCGGCATCTATCACCAAACCGTCCATCGCGACGGTCACGCTGACCGGAAGCTCGGCGGAGTACGACGGAACGGATCAGAGCATTACCATAAGCGCCGTCAAGACGGCATCCGATCTGGCTCTGACCGAAAGCGAATACGACATATCCATGAAGAGAGGTTCGGACCCCACCACCGATGTCAAGAATGCCGGTACCATTACCGTGATAGTCACGGCCAAGGAGAACAGCAACTTCACTGGATCCGCACAGACGAGCTTCGTCATCGATCAGAGGGAAGCCGTGCTGGCATGGAGCGGGACCGAACTCACTTACAGCGGAACATTCCAGAAACCCGTATGTACCGTAAGCAACAAGGTCGCACAGGACGAGGTCGAGGTAACGGTATCCGGACAGCAGAAGGATGCCAGGGAGGATCCTTACACCGCAACCGCGGAATCTTTGGACAACAACAACTACAAGCTCTCGTCCGTGACCAACAACACCCCCTTGGAGGCGGTCCTATCCTGGGGAACCTCCGAGTTCGTCTATGACGGGGAATCCCATGCGCCCACGGCAACGGTTGGCAATCTCAAGGAAGGGGATGTGTGCGCCGTGAACGTGAGCGGTGCCCAGACCGATTATTCGCCCGATCAGTACACGGCGACCGCCACGGGACTCAGCAACAGCAACTACAAGCTCCCCACCGATGTCGAGAAAGGGTTCACCATAACAAAGAGGGCCCTGTCTATCACCGGGGTCACGGCCACCGCGCGTGAATACGACGGCACTAAGACGGTCACCCTCGCGGGCGGAGATCTCGTGAACGTTGCTCCGACAGACACATCCGCAGAGAGAC
>CALAVG010000052.1 GCA_937892275.1 uncultured Methanomicrobiales archaeon
CCATAAACCGGTCCCACAGAGTGGAGCACCCTCATACGGAGCGGTCGACAAGGGCGCTAAGAAGAACAAACCGGTAAGGACCAAAGAGTCCACCAAGAAACAGGCCATGCTCAACACGCATAAGCTCAATCCATTCAAATATGATATGAATGAGATCCTGAACGAGTCGAGAATGGATCCGGCAAAGGCATCATCTTTTCTGGCCACGGTGATTGCGAAAGCATCACGCATTTCTACAAAGGCAGCGAAGGAGTTCGTCAAGACATTCCTAGATTCCGATGATCTTACTAAAGAGGAGTACGACAAGATCTGTAAGCTCCTCGACAAGTACAGTAAGTTCCGCTGATATCGGTGGGGTTCTACCATGGCCTCCGAGGATGTGCTGCATAAGACGTTGAAGAATGCAGATGGTAAGCCGTTCCAGAAGTACAAAGGCATCCAGAATAATTTCGTTCTTGAAGATTATGAATTGATCTTCGACGATATCCAGAATGACAGAATGGGTCATACGGCCGTCCGTGTCAGGGTCCCGATAAAGAAGGCGGGCTTCCCTGAGGATATGTATAACACAAAATCCAGGGAGATCGCTCTAAGGGATCTAATCGCTAGGCGTTTCAGAGAGTCCGCTCGCACCCATGCCCGTTCCCCCATACCGAAGACCTCAGGTGGAGAGATATTCATCCCACGTCCTGGTCAGGAGATATTAGAGAGGTGGAGCGTAGTAATCACACAATATTTCATAGAGGTCCGTTTCACCGTGGATCTGCCCTCCGATGGTAACAAGGTCAGTGCGATGGCGATGGAGCTGTTGTTGGAAAGGATCAAGACGGTGGTATCCGAATCGATGTACAGCTCTCAGTACAAGCAATCCAAGGTGTACAATCATCTTTTCACCAACGAGAATGCGGATTACATACGTGAAAATCTTGATAGCAGAGGTCTTATAGCATTCATCGCGGACGGCGCCGTCATTCCGAGAAGAGATGACGATCTTGCACCTATGATAGATGCAACTCCATTTGAGAGCGACCCCTCCATGAGGGTCACCTTCGAGGTACCCAACGGAGAACCTGTTTCCGGTATGGGGATACCGAAAGGATTCACTGTGATCACAGGTAAGAGCAGGAGTGGAAAATCCTCCATTTTGGATGGGATCTACGCCGGTGTGTATAACCACATCCCTGGAGATGGCAGGGAGTATGTGATCACATCCAATAAGGCTGCATACGTGATGTCCGAGCCTAACCGTCCAGCAGATTCAGTCGATATCTCGATGTTCGTTTCCAGTTCCGATGAATTCGAAGATGTATCCGCGGCGAAGAAGGAGTTCATCTCATCCCCGATGTCCGAGTTCGTCTCTGTATCAGAAGCCATCGAGATGGGTTCGGATCTTCTGCTCATAGATGAGGAATATTCTAACCCGTGCGTGATAAGGAAAGGATTCCTATCGGATGAGGATAGGGTCACATCATTATCGGAATTGGGACGTTCCATGGGTAAGAATGGAACATCATTGATCATGGTGTCAGGAGATGAATCCGCGGTGAGATCAGCGGATAACATCCTTAACGTCGAGGCTTTCAAGGCGAAGCCATCAGATGTAGAGCGGATCGAAGCATCATCAGAGTTCATTGTTCCTGCCAAGAGAAGTCCTGTCTCGAAGGGGGTAGTCTATGAGAAGGGTCACAGGGATGTGAACATCGTTTCGAAATCGATCAGATCCATCGAGATCGGGGAGTTCATAGTGAACATCCCTGTAGCCGCTCTATTCGATATTTCTCAGACCAGTACCATTGCCGATGCTGCGATCATGATGAAGGATCTGATGGACGGTTCGGCAGATATGTTGGAGACCTGTGAGAAGGCTATATCGATGCTCAAGGAACAGGATGATTCCGTGGACAATGGTATTGGTATGCATCATGTCACGATCAGAGCGATCGATCTGGCTGCACTTATGAACAGGCATCCGCAGATGCTTGCGATCCAGAAAAGATGATCATCTTCTGTTGTAGGAATCCGAGAAGCGGTTGAATACATTCTGTGCATAATTGGTCATATGCACCTGATCCTGTTTCGCTCCTGCGTTGTTATCTGGAACTATGAATCCCTTGATCGGGTACTCTTTATCACAGTGGGGGCATCTGACGTTGGGGCAGTTCTGATTCGCCTGCGGGCAGTATTTGCATGCGACGGCCCTCGATTGGAAGAGGCTGAACTCCTTTCCGCAGTTGGGGCAGAGATATCTCCTTGCGGCGACCTTGAGGTCGTTGTTGATACCTGCAGCCCTCTCCTCGGGTGTGTTCCAAATGAAGGAACGAGGGGATATCGGTGTGTTGTAGCTTACCTGATCGGGGTCGTATGACATGTTCAGATTCCCTTTGCTGCAGATACCACTGCTTTGAGCTTTCCATCGTCGGCTCCCTGTTCGAGAAGTGTTCCGGTGACGATGATGTCAGCACCGGCGAGCCTCGCAGCCTCGGCCGCTTCGGGAG
>CALAVG010000053.1 GCA_937892275.1 uncultured Methanomicrobiales archaeon
GCGGGCACGCCCTGCAGCAGGAAGAGGAAGGGCTGGCGGACAGCGCCGTTGTCCGGACGAAGAAGGCTTATACCGTCAGTTTAATCACTTATATGCAATGTAAAAATTGCAACAAACATCTCACGTACCTCCTTCAGAGCTGTCAATAGAGAAGAGAACCAGCATGCGCAGGTCACCTGCGGAGCAGCACCCTGAGCAAAGGCGCATGCCGGCAGCCGGCCCAGATCCTCCTCGGCGACATGTACTCGTCGAGCGACGGCGTCCCGAAGGACCCCGTATCGGCCGACCGTTGGTACAATATGACCGAGGGCAACTTCATCTGAACATCCGGTTCCGGATACGCGGATCGATAGCTTCATCCGCTCGATTGTAAGTCGAGCAATACGGCCCCGATATCCCCATCAATACAGATAGACCTGTCGGCTATCTCCTTCGGACAATAGGTTTCACCGAAGTTCAGACAGGCATATCTGGCATTCGGGTCCCTCCATGTCCTGAACCAGAACGGGTACTTCACGATAATCGGCGTATTGGAGCCCACTCCCATCTCCAGATACAACACGCTCTGTCCTTCATGCCTGCGGAGAAAATCAGAATATCTGGCAGACGCCGATTTCCATCCGTCGTCCTCGACGAAGGAATCATCGGATCTCAGATTGAGCGTCATGGGCATACCGTCATCGGGACAGATAGGTACGAGTCCGCGGTCGACCCTCATGGATACCCCGTCCGCAGGGACACCATAGATTCCTGCTTCGTCCTTGACGAATCCTTGTGATTCCAGCATCCTGAAGACATGCTTCGCATTATCGTAGGTCCGGTTGTTGTTCGGATCGGTGCTCTGGAAAAGCCCGTAATCGCCCTGCGTGTAGAACAGCCTCTCCTTATCGAAACCCGCCCTTTGGAACTGATGGTCCACATTGGTGGTGACCACGAAATAATCCTTTCCGTCCAATATCGACAGAAGTTGATTGTAGACCGGTTTAGGGGGGTCCACATAGCGGTTGAAGTAGACATGCCTGCTCCACCAGGCCCACATTATCTCCGGTGAAGGGAACGGATAGAATCCTCCCGAATACATATCCGTGATACCGTACTCGGCATAAAAATCGGAGAAGATGGACATGAACCTCTCTCCGGAGTAGGTCAGACCCGCCGATGTGCTGAGACCAGCACCCGCCCCA
>CALAVG010000054.1 GCA_937892275.1 uncultured Methanomicrobiales archaeon
TTGCTTCAGGCCCCCGAGAAGGTCCCGAAGAAACGCGGAAGACCGGTAGGGAGCAAGAATAGGAAGAAGTGAAGTGCAACAAATTCGGAAATCGTTAATAAATCGAAAATGACTTTCATGGTCCATGAAGTCTGATTCACGCCCATTGGTCGCAGCACTAATGGTGCTGATTCTGTTCGGAGGCTCATTGGCAGTCTGCTTCTGGCCTCAGAACGACAACGAATGCGATGATTATTCGGTCACAGGTACGGTTACCGGATTGAGCTCGTATAACCAGCCGAAACTGGATATCAAGGCCGAAGAGCTGTTCGCTAACGATATAGAACTGGGTGACACGTTCACCATAACCACCCCCGACATGGAGTTCTACGATGCCATCCTTATCAAGAACTATCAGGGAATGTTCATGTTCGACACCTTCGTCAACGTCGAGAACGACGGATATGTATCCGTCGGATTCGTCGGTAAGCTGATCACGGTCGAGACCGGCAAGCAGATCACTCTGACCCTCTCCGGATCCTCCGACAGGTACAGCAAGACGATCGAGTACAACAAGGGAATGACCAACAACAGGGCCGATTACGACTCCGATGAGACATTCGCCAACTTCTTCGAGGTCACCGGCGGGGATCTGAAACCCGGAATCCTCTACAGGTCCTACAGCCCTCTGTACGATCCCGCCAAGCAGTCCAGATCGCCTTACGTTAACGAACTCGCCGAGGAAGCAGGCATCTAGTTCGAGATCGCCCTTTCATACAACGATGCCACGGTCCAGGACGCCGTGAAGACCCTGGACGGATACTGTCTGTCGCTCTGCGAGGCAGGGAACTACATCGCACCCGCCATGGGATACCTCTACTTCCAGCAGAAGGAGAAGACCGTTGCGGTCCTCGACAGCATATTGGAAAACGACGGGGCATATCTCGTTCATTGCAACGTCGGAAGGGACAGGACCGGATTCGTCATCCTGCTCCTGCAGTCTCTCTGCGGATGTTCCGCCGAGGAGATGATGGAGTGCGAGGTCCAGGCGTTCTGCAACCTCCACCATGTCAAACCCGGCACAGAGGAGTACAAGATCGTATCCGACTGTACCTACGGAAGGAACATGTACCTTATCGCGAACCCCGACAAGATCGACGATATGTTCGATGTGGATTGGGACAACATCGATGTGAGTTCCGTCGATACCTACTCCGCTGCATACTCTTACTGCACGGACTACCTCGGAATGTCTTCGGACGATGTCGACGAGCTGATCGACAAGCTCTGTGTAGGCGGCGAACTATGAGAACTTACATGATAGACAAACTCAAAAGGGCATTGGATGCAGGTGAGTGGATCGATTATGATTCCGAACTCAGACCTGCATTCCAATCCCTCCTTACCGAATGCGGCTTCAAGACCCAGAGGTACAATTCCACCGTGTTATCGGCAGAAGGGATGCATTCTGCGATGGAGGACCTGATGGGTCGGGAGATGAGCGGGGACAGCATAGTCATCTTTCCGTTCAGGTGCGACCTTGGTTTCAACATTTACATCGGAAAGGATGTGATCGTGAACTACAACTGCACCTTCCTGGATACGAGCAGGATCACCATAGGGGACCATACGAAGATAGGTCCAGGTTGTCATCTCGTGACCGCCGACCACCCGAGGGATGCGATGGAAAGGCGGAAGCATGCCGTCAGAGGCATACCCATCGTCATCGGTGAGGACTGCTGGTTAGGTGCCAATGTCACCGTCCTTCCCGGGGTCACTATAGGCGACAGGTGCATCATCGGAGCGGGATCCGTCGTTACCAAGGATATCTCCTCGGACACCGTATCCGTCGGCAATCCGGCACATGTCGTCAAGACATTATGATCAGAAACCCATCCTGATCTGATCGGCTGCAGATATTCTATTATTGTTATAGCAGCATCAGCACCCGATGGAAGAAGAGGTTCAGTTGACCAGAGACGCCAAGGTCATGCTCGGCGACCCCAAGAAGGCGCTGATCGCCATGGCGATACCTATCGTCATCTCGAACTTCATACAGAGTGCCAACAACATCATTGACACCATCTGGCTCACATCGATTGGTGTCGACGCGCAGGCCGCGGTGAGCACGATCTTCCCGATATTCTTCATAGTCATCGATATCGTCCTGCAGTTGACTTATCGACATTGCCATCTCTTCCTCGTCCGTTATCATCGAGTTCTCGACCCCGCGTTCACGGATTCATTAGTTGATGCCCTCTCATAGGACCACTTTTTCAACTTAAGATAAAACTATTTTATAACGGTGAAATGAAAGATAATGTGACGATATCAGAGAATGATGTAATGCAAAAAAATGTGATAGATTTTATTAAAGATGAATTGAATAAATTAAATATTAAAGAGGATATTAACAATTTAGATTTCTATATTAATGAAGAAATAATTAATGATAAATTAAAAGAAAGAATTTTCGATGTATTGAGAAATGAGGAAGAATTAAAAATATTTACAAAAGTTAATAGTAATTTAGCTAAAGAAGATAATATTATATTAAGTCAAGAAATAAATGGTTTATGGAAAATGGATATATCTAAATTAACCTGGTTTAATTTCACTAAATCAAAATGGAGTGATTTCTTGAAAAAAAATAGTAAAAAAATAGATGAAATATTTAAAAAGAAAATTACAGAAGAAGCTATATTTAATTTAGTAGTACTTGCTTATATTATGAGTGTTGCTTCCGGAAAAATGAGATTTAAATTAATTATTAAAAAAGCTATTAAAGGACTTAATAAAAAATGGCCTGAAATTAGTGAAGAACAAGTGAAATTATTCAAAGATACTATTAAGTTTTAAATCTAAAGAAAATATTTGATTGTGTTAAATAATTAAATAATAATTATTAAAATATTAATAATATTATTATATAAAGAAAATTAAAAAAGTATTTAAATATTTATTAAAAAAAAATTTTAATTAAAATATAAATATTATAAAATAATTAATGGGGATGGGGATTGGGGATTGGGGATTGGGGATTG
>CALAVG010000055.1 GCA_937892275.1 uncultured Methanomicrobiales archaeon
ATTCGCCTCCGGCACCAGTGCCGCTATCTTCGCCGCCACATCGGCGGTACAGGAGCTGGCCATACCGTAGGTCATACCGTGCAGTAGTCTGATGATATACAGCAGGTACAGACTGGAGGCATAGAAGTATGCCGCCGACATCACCACGGACATGACCAGCGAGGCGATGAGTACACGTTTCCTCCCTATCAGTTCGATGTATTTCCCGAAGAAGAATCTGGAGAGCAGTCCGCCGACGACGTAGAGTCCGGCGGCCAGTCCGGCTTCCGCAGAGGATGCACCGTATGTCACCGTAGCGAATCCGACGATGTTTATCAGGAGCGTGAAGTAGTTCAGGGAACAGCACATGGATATGGCCATATTCAGGATGAAATCCCTTGTGAATACAGGCTCCTTCTTCATAATGCGTCCAATAAGGGGTAGTATTTACGGTTTGACGTCATAGCATCTGCATTTCGGTGACTATTATAACTGGGCAGTATGATTCGCATCCATGGCGCAATTCACAGAAGAGATGCTCGAGGAGATGAAGGCGACCGGAATCATATCCTTCGCAACGGCATCCAAGGACGGAACACCCAACGTCGTACCCGTGGGAATGATCTTCATGGGAGACGACGGGAACATCTGGCTCGTGGACAACTATCTGAACAAGACACTTGCCAATCTGAAGGAGAACCCCAAGGCCGCGTTCTACATCTGGACCAGGGACTTCAAGGAGTCATACCAGATCAAGGGAACCGTTACCATCGAGAACTCCGGAGCGGATTACCTCAAGGCAGTGAGCATAGCCCACGCCAAGAAGGAGACATACCCTGCTAAGAACCTCATCAAGATGAAGGTCGAGGAAGTCTACTACGTGACACCCGGCGACCACGCCGGAAACAAGGTCTGAAACAAAAATTACCGCTCCCGGATGATCCCGGGAGCATTGTCATTCTCATTCGTCCTTGGGTTTGAGCAACCAAGGGGCGGCACCCATTATCGCACCGATCGGAATCATGATGATGTCGACCAGAAGGTTGCCGTTGTAAAAGTACATGAAGGCCGTGAGGGCTGCTCCCACTATGGCTCCGATTATGAGGCCGTGCCTCATCTGTGTCATCATCTCAAGGCACCTGCCTGTCAAGGATGCTCTCGGCGGCCTCCACCATCTTGTCGACGATCTCCCTGGCACCTCCGACGTAGTTGGCGGCGTCCATGGTGGCGATGATCTCCTCCTCAGTGAGAACTCCCTTCAGGTCCTCCCTCTCGAGGAGCACATCCCTGAGGTGCCTCTTCTCGTCCTCTGCGATCATGGAGCACGAACGGATGATCTCGTGTGCGTCCTGCCTTCCAATTCCCTTCTCGGTCAGCTTCATCATGAGGGGCTCTGCCATGACGAGTCCCCTGGAAGACTCGATGTTCTCGAGCATCTTGTCGGCGTGGACGTCGAGGCCCTCGAAGATCCAATTCATCTTCTTCAGGATCTCGTCGGTGAGGATGAATACATGGGGTAATGTGAACCTCTCGGTGGATGAGTTGGACAAGTCCCTCTCATGCCAGAGGACCTGACTCTCGAACGTGGGTGTGACGAATCCTCTGATGACCCTTGCCAGACCGCAGCAGTTCTCCGAGTTCATCGGGTTGCGCTTCTGGGCCATGGTGGAGCTTCCAACCTGCTTCTTGACATCGAAGAATTCGGATGCCTCTCCGATCTCGGACCTCTGGAGGTTCCTAACCTCGGTTCCGTACCTCTCGATGGAGGTGGCGATGTTGGCCATCAGGCAGATGACCTCGGTGTACCTGTCCCTTCCGACTACCTGTGTGGCAGCAGGTTCGTAGGTGAGTTCCAGGTCCTGCATGACCCTTCTCTGGATCTCGAAGAAGTTCTTCCCCAATGCCGCTCCTGTACCGACGGCACCGGCCATCTTCCCTGCGCATGCCCTGGGCATGCACTCGATGATCCTCTCCCTGTGCCTGATCATCTCCGCGATGTATCCGGCGATCTTGAATCCGAATGTGATTGGGATTGCGAACTGAGCGTGTGTCCTTCCGATCTCGAGGGTGTCCCTTTCCCTCTTGGCGATGACTGCAAGTGTATAGATGAAGTCCTCCACATCCTTGAGGATGAGTTCCATCGCTGCTTTGATCTGCAGAGCTGTGGCGGTGTCCACGATATCGTTGGATGTGGCACCGAGGTGCACGTACCTTCCGGCATCTCCCTCGCACTTCTCTGTCATTGCCTTGACCATGGCCATGAGGTCGTGCCTGGTCTCGCTCTCGATCTCTTTGATCCTATCGATGCTGACGACGTCCAGACTGGCCACGCGGGTTATCTCCTTGGCATCCGCTTCGGATATGGTTCCGAGGGAGGCATGGGCCCTGGCCAGGGCGGCTTCTACATACATCTGGTTCTGGATACGGCTCTCTTCGGAGAAGACCGCCTTCATATCGGCGCGGCCGTATCTGTAGTCGAGAGGACAGCTGTTGCTCATTGAAATCGATATGGCGATTGCGGGTACTGCTTATAAGACTATGCGCGCGAGACTTCTCACTGATACTTACGGTAGTCGTATCTACCGTCGCGTATCCTGTCCATAACCTCCGTCCCGACGCGTTCCAACTCATCGATGGGGAAGATCCCCGAGTTTATCGCCGTAGCGCCCTTCGATGACATGAGGCTGACGCTGCATCTTCCGACGCCGAATCTCCTCTGGATGATGTCGGATGACACCCTGACTATCTGCGTCTTGTCGTACCTGATGTACTCCTTCTGCCTGTCGTATCCTCCGGTGATGAGCATGAACGTCTCTTCACCCATCTCGAATTCCCTGTTGTTGTGTGCCAGATAGCCGTGGATCATGAAAAGCAGGGGTATGATCACCACCAGGATCGTCTCGACGACTATGATCACGTAGCGGTCGAGATCGTTCCAGGAATCCAGAGGATAGTTGGCGCAGATGTACAGGAAGAGCACGCCTCCCGTGATTATGAATGCCAGCGACCAGAGGGCCCTGTTGGATATAGTGGGTATGAACGACTGCTTCGGCTGGGTGTGATGACCGGATTCGAACACGAATTCAGGAACCAGCTTACCGGCAAGATCATCAACGATGTCCTTTCCTTTAAGCGGGCACAGTAGCGGAAGACCTTCGGTATCTGCAAGTCCCACGACCTCGGCCTCCAAGAGGGATTTGCCGAGCAGACGGGCAAGGAGAGGCTCCCTGATACGGACGGAGTTGACTTTCTTGATGTTGAAGGAGCTACGGTATTTGTTTATCAGACCGCTCTCCACCGTGATGGTGTCCCCGACCCTGTAGATCCTGTAGTTGTAGTACCTGAGGATGGTCCTTATCCAGGGGATGATAGAGCTCACTGCGAATATCAGAAGTCCGACGATGGATACGCCCTCTCCGATGAACATGGTTACTATGGAATAGGTCAGCGAGGCGAGACCGATCAGGGACGATGTGGTGGGCTGACCGAAGAATCCGTGTAGTATGACGTCCGCATTGGTGATCTTGACCAGGGTCTCCTCGTTCTTCTCGTCCTCTACGACCATCTCCCTCTGGAAGATCCTGGCGGACACCATCTCGCGAAGTCTGTTCGCTTCTGCGTCGGGAAGTGTGAGAGTAGCCTCGGCACTGGCCGAGTTCACGGACGAATTGACGTTGAACAGGAGCATCGTAGTACCGAAGATGTGGTTGACCAGCGTCTTCTTCACATTGACTGATGCCAGTCTCGAATACTGGATGCTCACCTTGTTCTTGAAAAGCGTATCCCTGACCACGGTTATCTCGGTGGGCCCGAAGGTGTAGGTGGTCTTCATCCAGATCCTGATCGTCATGAACACGGATATCGCACCGATCACGAACATGACCATCAGCCATGTGGAACGGAACTCCACGCCGTTGCCGGAGAACAGACCGACCATCGTGACTATCCCTATGGTGATTATCTGGGTCAGGATGCTTTGGACTACTATTGTGTAGTGGTTCTTGTAGACCCCGGATTCCAGTTCGATCGGTTGAACTTCCTCATCCATCTAGATCACGGTCTTTGAGAAGCTTGACTACGGTATCGTTCAGCATGGCCGCTATGCTCTCGGCTGTCTCTATGTCCAAGTACTCCAGGGTGGTCACTCCGCCTGCGGTGGTGATGTTGACGTTCGCCAGCCCGAACATCCTGTTGATCGGTCCTTTGAGGACGACGACCTGGTGGATCCTCTCGATAGGGACCAGGACATGGGTTATGGTGACGATTCCCCTTCTTATCTCGGCCTTCTCGCTGTCTATCCTGTAGCGGTAGCGCCTGTAGAATATCTGGGGGCTCACGGCGAGGTAGATGCCGATAAGCACCAGGATCGCGACCGTTATGATCAGAGTGGTATGGTACCAGCTGTCGAGGCGGTCCCCGAAGAACAGGAGACCCACGGCCGCAAAGGCGACGAGGATTCCGAATGTCAGTGCATTCTGGATGTACATCGCCTTCTTGCATGACGGCTGCAGTCTGTGGTATCCGTCCGAAGTCATTCCGGTCTCGTCCACGGCGAACTCGTTGAACATTACCAGAGTCATGATTCTTCGTCAATGATAAGGATGACGGTCGTTCGTTCCGATGAACGGACGCGATTCGGATATATGTGAGCAGAACATATATGGTATCATGACCGAGTATGACATCCTACTGTCGTTCGAAGGAGATGTGACCAAGGAAGACCTGGACGTGATGGTCTACGACATGCAGATGATATCCGCACTGAACGTCGCATCCCGTGCGATCTTGGAGAATCAGGACAACATGAGGTTCGCGAAGGAGTACATGTCACGTACCAAGATCAATGTGCTGCCCGGTTCCAATTTCCCCGAAGCGGTCTACCTCGACGTCGTGCCTCCCAAACTCAGAGGGATCAGCGATATGCACCAGTTCATGAGCGCGGTGATGTACTTCGTGTGCGACGCCTTGGATAAGATTAAGAACGGAAGGTATGACGACAACGGGGCCGACAGGAGGATCAACCACGATATCTCCGCTCTGTTGGACAGAGGTGTGAAGCTCACCATAGAGGTCAGAGGCATTAGGTTCGTGTTCGAGAAATGAGCAGGTTCCAAGAACAGAACCTTCTGGATACCTGAAGGATACGGCACGATACTTTTATTTACAGTTGCGACTGGAGTAGTGTGTTCAAGAACCTGCCTAATGTGCTTTCGGTCTCCAGGATCTTCCTGGCCATCTCGCTGTTCTTCATCCCGGTGATGAGCGTACCGTTCCAGGTGATATACGTTCTGACATTCGTGACGGATATGCTTGACGGCAACATCGCCAGGCTTATGAACACCACCACGGAATTCGGAGCATCCCTGGACAGTTTTGCCGACATATTCTTCCTGGCAGCCTTCCTTTTCCTTGTTTTCCCGTGGATGGAACCCAGCTTACCGCTGATCGTCATGGCGGTCGTGATAGTCACGGCCAAACTGGTCTCGTTCCTGTGGGTGAGGATCGCCACCGGGACCGTTCATACCTTCCACAACATCCTTTCAAAGATCGGATTCTTCGCGTTGATGATCCTTCCGTTCGTGTACATGTATGTGGGCGAACCAGCTCTCTGGGCAGAGATGTTCCTCATGCTGGCCGCAGGCATTTACGATTATATTTTGGCGTACAGGGTGATCAGGGATTTCCGGGCGAATTCAAGCGGCCGATTGTGACCGCTAAGTTCTTGTGCAGGGATACGGGTACGGGGTATAACGGTCATTTATTTCCGCTCGATTATAGTAACACTTTAAACTGAGAAAGTATACTGAGATTGGATGACCTCACCAGAAGGCAAAAGTAACATGGACAAAAACGAACAGGAAGTGCTGATGTCGCCGATCTATCTGTCACCCGGCAACAGGAAGGTGGTAGTCTTCGGAGGAGGAAAGGTCGCTTTGAGGAAGTGCCTCCATTTCAAGGGTTTTCACATAAAGGTCATCGCACCGGAGATCCTTCCGGAATTGCGCGAGCTGGCCGACGAGGTCGTTGAGAAGGATGTCAATCCCGATACGGCTGCTCCCCTCATGGAAGGTGCGGACATCGTCGTCGCCGCTACCTCGGACCATGGGCTGA
Organism: uncultured Methanomicrobiales archaeon; assembly: GCA_937892275.1. Taxonomy (GTDB): domain Archaea; phylum Thermoplasmatota; class Thermoplasmata; order Methanomassiliicoccales; family Methanomethylophilaceae; genus Methanoprimaticola. Next base: position 6,091 of record CALAVG010000055.1, read on the forward strand.
ACAACGCCATACGTGATATCTCTCTATCTAAAGGGATAATGACCAATTCCGCCCATGGCGGAGGGGATGTCCTCATTCCCTCGGTATTGAAGCGCCCCGGATATTCGGTCACGGTCTCGTCGGAAGGGCGTGTCCCTGCCTTCCCGCCGTATGTCATCAAGGCATTGGACAGTTTCCTCGATCAATCATACGATTCAATGTTGGATCTTCTAGTGAAGGTTCGCCCTATAGTCAAGGAGAAGATAGCCACCCAGCCCGAAAGGGCGGCATTCCTCGCTGGAGTCCTGGATAGTGCAGATGTCTGGGCACTTCTGGAGGAAGGCAAGGAGGAAGAGGCGTTCAGAATGGTGATTTCGGAAGGAGGTCTAGAATGATAGTAAGTATGCATGTCACACACGCCTCGGCTGGAGGTACGGAAGGGCTGAACAACGTGGTCTCGCTCCTTGAGAAGGAGGTGCCCGCATTCCTTGAGGGTCTGGACCTGATAGCGGAATACGTCGTCGTCCGTACCTGCAACCGTTTCGAGGTGTACACGACGACTGATAGCAACGATGTTGTAAAATCCAAGCTGGAGCTGCTCATACGTTCTCTGGTGCCTTCGTCGAACATATCGTACATACTCGAGGATAAGGATAGCATCAAACACCTGTTCAGGGTGGTATGCGGTCTCGATTCCCTCATAGTGGGGGAGGACCAGATCCAGCATCAGGTCCGCGAGTGCTACATGAAGGCCAAGGAGACCGGACATGCAGGGGCCATGCTGTCTCGTCTGTTCGATAAGGCTATGATAGTTGGCAAGAGGGTCAGGTCCGAGACGGAGCTCAACAAGGGTGCCGTATCGGTCGGATCGGCATCGGTCGAGCTTGCTGAGTCAATAATCGGAGACCTCAAAGGAAAGAACATCACGATCCTTGGAGCCGGAGACATGGCGACGGTCATCGCGAAGAACCTTGTCGGGAAGGATGTCGCGGCGGTCTTCGTCTCCAACCGTACCTACAGCCGCGCTCTCGAACTGGCGGATGAGCTGGGAGGTATGGCCGTCAGTATGGACAGGATGGTGGATGCTGTTAGGGACAGCGACCTAGTACTGGTCGCAACCGGAGCGCCCCATACGGTGGTCCACAAGCCCGCCATCGTCAGTGCGATGGCCACCCGTCCCGACAGGAAGCTCCTGGTCATAGACGTGTCCATCCCGCACAACGTCGACGAGGACATAACCACCGTCGGCAACGTAGAATTGAAGAACATGGATTCCCTAGAATCCATTGCCAAGCAGAACGTCCTTCGCAGGACGGCCGAGATATCCTCCGCGGAGAAGATCATCGCCCAGGAACTGGAGAAGATGGATTCCGAACGCAGGGAGGAGACGGCGAACGAGATAATCAAGGCCATTGGACTGAAACTGGCCGATATTAGGGAGAAGGAGCTTGAGGAGGCCAGGTCCCATGCTTCGTCCACCGATGTGGACACCCTTCTGGACGACATGTCCAGAGCACTGGTGAATAAAATCGCAGCCGATCTGTACGTGAATCTCAGGAGGGCCTCTCGCGAGGGCAACCAGAATGCATGTTACACGATGGCGGAGATGTTCGGAGTTAGGTGAATACGATGATGTATCCTGAAGTACGTTTGAGAAGGCTTAGACAGAGCGAGAGGATGAGGGATCTGGTCGCGGAGACCAAATTGAATCCGGATCAGTTCATACTGCCCATATTCTTCGATGCCAACATATCGCAGGAGAAGACCACCGCTTCCATGCCCGGGGTCAGGACGTTCCCTCTGAAGGGATACGATGCCATAACGTCGGGCATGCAGGAGAACGGTGTGAACAATGTTCTCGTATTCGGAGTGCCGTCGCACAAGGATGCAGTGGGATCCGGAGCATACGAGAAGGACGGAGTGGTCCAGAAGGCCATCTCGGGCATCAAGGAGAGCTCCGACATGCTGGTCATAGCGGACCTCTGTCTTTGTGAATATACGGACCACGGGCACTGTGGTGTCCTCGACGGATGCGGCCATGTCATCAATGACGATACCATCGAGCTCTACGGGAAGACAGCGGTCTCTCAGGCCGAGGCAGGAGCAGATATCATCGCTCCCAGCGGAATGATGGACGGGCAGATCGCGGCCATCAGGATGGCCCTGGACGATGCGGGATTCAAGAACGTCCCGATCATGGCCTACAGCGCCAAGTTCTACAGCGCCTACTACGGACCCTTCAGGGATGTAGCCAATTCCGCTCCAGGACAGGGTAACCGTGCCGGCTACCAGATGCAGTGCGGCAACAGGAAGGAGGCACTGAGGGAGATAGAGTTCGACATCGCAGAGGGTGCCGATATGATCATGGTCAAGCCCGCAGGGCCCTATCTGGACATCATCAGGGATGCAGCGAACACGTTCGATCTGCCTCTGGCGGCATACCAGGTCTCCGGAGAGTACGCGATGATCAAAGCAGCTGCCCAGAACGGCTGGATAGACCACGACCGCGTCATGATGGAATCCCTGCTGGGGATCAAGAGGGCAGGAGCGGATATGATCATCACCTATTTCGCAGAGGAAGCTGCAAGGATGCTGTGATCCCATGGACAGATCCGCAGAGTTATACGAGAGGTCCAAGAAGGTGACACCCGGCGGGGTATCGAGTCCTGTCAGGGCATTCAAGCCCAACCCGCTGTTCATCGCAGAGGGGCACGGATGCAGGCTCAAGGATGTGGACGGCAGGGAGTACGTCGACCTGTGCATGTCCTACGGTCCGATGATTACAGGATACGGTTGTCCCATAGTTGAGAAGGCTGCCATGGCCCAGATCTCCAAAGGTACGGTGTACGGCGCACCATCCGAACCCGAGCTGGACCTGATCGAGAGGATCGTCAAGGAGGTACCTTCGGCGGATATGGTCAGGCTAAGCTGTTCCGGAACGGAGGCCACGATGCATGCCATACGTGTCGCAAGGGGATTCACCGGAAGGGATGATATAATCAAGATGAACGGAGGGTTCCACGGGGCTCACGATGCCGCTCTGGTAGCAGCCGGATCCGGCAGTGCCGGAGGAGTTCCTTCTTCCAAGGGAGTGCTTGCCGATGTGGCCAAGCACACGTTCACGGCCCAGTACAATGACATTCAATCCATGTCGGATATCCTGGATAAGCAGGATATCGCCTGCGTCATCATGGAGCCGATCATGGGTAACGTCGGTGTCGTCACACCCGAGAAAGGATACCTGGATGAGGTTCGTAAGGTCACCAAGGAACACGATACGATCCTGATTTTCGATGAGGTCATCACCGGATTCCGCGCATCCTCAGGAGGAGCTCAGCTCAGATACGGTGTCACACCCGACATGACCACAATGGGAAAGATCATCGGAGGAGGATTCGCCGCAGGCGCCTTCATGGGAAGGAAGGACATCCTAGAGAATGTCGCCCCCCAGGGCGGGATATATGCCGCAGGGACCTTCGCAGGCAACCCAGTATCCGCAGCCGCCGGACTGGCCCAGATCGACCTGATGTGCAGGAACGACAATTACGGTAAATTGGAGAAGCGTACGGAGCGCCTGGTCTCAACGATAATGGACTGCATGGCCGACAGCAATGTGAAGGGCTGCGTCAACAGCGTGGCATCGATGTTCTCGGTCTTCTTCGGCATCGACAGGGCCACTACGGGCACCGAGGCTATGGCAGCGGACCGCGAGATGTACGACAGGATGTTCAGATACATGCTGGATCACGGAGTGTATTTGCCACCGTCCGCTCTGGAGGTCGACTTCATGTCACTGGCCCACAGGGGCGAGGATATAGCGGTCCTCGAAGAGGGATTCAAGGGATTCTTCGAGAGCGTGAAGAAATGAAGGTAGGCACCAGGGAGAGCAAGCTGGCGATGCGCCAGACCGAGATATTCCGGCAGATGATGGCCGATAAGCATCCTGATGTGGATGTGGACATCATACCGATGAAGGCCCTGGGGGACATCAATCTGTCCTCCCCACTAAGCCAGATGTCCAATGTAGGTGCGTTCGTCCGCGAATTGGACGACGCCATGCTCGCGAAGAAGATCGATGCATCTGTGAACTCGCTCAAGGACATCCCTACGAGGATGGCCGCAGGACTCACTGTGGCAGCAATTTTCACTAGGGATTCGCCGGAGGACATCATATTGCCCTGTCCGTTAGAAGACCTTCCGAAAGGTGCGAAGGTGGGGACATCGTCCGTCAGGAGGCAGAGGCTCATCTACAGTCTCCGCCCGGATCTGGAGGTAGTCCAGCTCAGAGGGAACATTCACACCCGCCTGTCCAAGCTGGATGCCGGGGAATACGATGCGATCCTCCTGGCGAAGGCCGGTCTGGAGAGGATGGGCATAGACCGTCCGATGCATACCCTCGACAAGAAGGTGTTCATACCGGCACCAGGACAGGGGACCATAGCGGTCGAATGCAGGTCGGATGACAAAGAGACGATCGAACTACTGAAGGACCTTGATGACGGGGACACCCGTATCGCGGTGACCGTCGAGAGGGAGATCATGAGGATCATGGGCGCGGGATGCTCCGCTCCCGTCGGAATAAACGCCGAGATCACCGTGGATCCTGCCAAGGGAAGGAGGATCATCGTCAGAGCGATCTCGTTCGACTACACCTCGGAACCAAGGAAGGCCGAGGTGGAATTAGGATTAGATTATACAGAGGAACAGCTCAAAGCTATCGCCAATTATCTATTGGGAAAGAGGGAAGAGATATGACAGGAAAGGTCTACTTGATAGGGGCCGGGCCCGGAGACCCCGGATTGATGACGATTAAGGGAATGGATCTGCTCAGGAAGGCGGACATCGTCATGTATGACGCCCTTGCCAATCCAGAGCTCCTGAAGGAATGCAAGGAGGGTGCAGAGCTCATCGACGCGGGAAAGCGCGGAGGGGACCACCATCTCAAGCAGTGGGAGACCAACGAGCTCCTGGTGAAGTACGCCTCAGAAGGAAAGGTCGTCGTCAGGCTCAAAGGAGGGGACCCGTTCCTCTTCGGACGCGGAGCAGAGGAGGCCGAGGAACTAAGGAAGGCAGGAGCAGAGGTCCATGTCGTTCCCGGAGTATCATCATCCATATCGGTTCCCGAATTGGCAGGTATCCCGGTCACACACAGGGACCACACATCCATGGTCACATTCGTCACCGGACACGAGAAGGACGACCGTACAGAGGACCGTCTGGACTGGAAGAAGCTCGTCGGAGGCCATGGGACGCTTGTCATCCTCATGGGCCTCGGGAATGCAGGGAACATCTCCAAAGGGCTAATCGAGGGAGGAATGGACCCCAAGATGCCCGCCGCCATCATATGTAGCGGATCGACCCCCAAACAGAGGGTGGAGCTCACTGTGGTGGAGAATCTCGAGAGGACCATCAAGGAGAAGGCCCTCGAACCGCCCGGAATTATGGTCGTAGGTACCGTGGCATCGCTCCGCAACACTCTCGGAGACCTCCAATGAGGACACTGGGCTTCACACGCCCCGCCTCGAAACTTCCGGCCTCCGTGAAGGAGGCGGAGGCCATGGGTTTCAGGGTCCTTGCGTCCCCTTCCCTGGAGATCATCCACGGCGGCCCTTCGGATTTCGAAAGGCTGAAGGCATCCCTTTCAAAGGATGTCCCCGTCGTATTCGGTTCCACTACATCTGTTGATCACTGCATCGAGGAGTTCGGTCCGGATTTTGCGAGTATGCTGTCAGGCTGTTTCACGATAGCCATCGGCCCCGGTACGGCCGACAGGATGGAATCTACGGGCATCAGGGTCGACCTCGTGCCCGAGGACCACTCATCGTACGGTCTCGTGGACGAGATAACTCATAGGTTCAAATCCGGCAGGATAGTCGTAGTGCGTTCTGACAGCGGTACGGACATCATATCCGACGGTCTGAAGGAGTCCGGGTTGGATCTGGAGGACATAGCGGTGTACAAGCTCCGCGCATGCGAGATCGGTCCGGAGATGAGCGCCATCATGGATGCCATAGGCGACGGGAGTATGGACTGTATGGCATTCACCTCGCCCATGTCGGCATCAACGTTCTTCGACAACATGAAGAGTAGGTTCGGGGAAGGATATCTCGACAAGATGAGAGCGGTCAAGGTAGCTGCCATCGGGAGACCTACGGCGGATATGCTGGCCTCTTTGGGAAGACCTCCGGATATGGTGCCTGAGAAAACGACCTTCGCGGACCTGTTGGCGTGCATAAAGGCAAATATAGGTGAGTGAACCCGAGGACAGCTTCGTTCATTCGGATCCAATGACGGCCCATCACGGCCTCTTAATGCGGTCTAAAAACACCGCTTAATTTTACGTTCCGACCTTGTGCTGACTCGCAAAGCTTTATAAACAGGATGTTAATACGCACGACTAAAGTGGACCATGCTTATCTCATGGTCGATGCGAACTAGTGAGTTGAACATTTATGGAAGATTTCGTGGAGGACATTCAGCAGCAGAATTCTCAGGAAGAGCAGGCGCAGGCGGTCGAGACCACCGAGCAGGTGGCAGAGGAAGAGACATCAATCACTTCCGAAGAGGGCCTCGCAGCAATGGAGGAGAAGCGCAGCATCGTCAACGAGGATGCAGAGAAGCACAGGAAGCTCAGGGACGAGCTCAACAACCAGACCAAAGAGTGGAAGGCCAAGAGGGACGAGCTCAACGGTCAGGTCAGGGATCTCGTGGACCAGGCAGGGAAGTGCAGGGAAGAGCGCGACTCCTACAACCAGAAGGTAAGGGAGACAAAAGAGCTCAGGGACGAGTGGAACCAGAAGGTCACCGCACTCAAAGAGCAGCTCGCACCTTACAGGACTGAGAAGGCAGAGGAGAAGGACCAGGTCCCCCTCAAGCAGCTGAAAAAACAGCTCCAGGATCTCGAATACATGCAGCAGACGATGCCCCTTGGAAAGGACAAGGAGAACGGCATCGTCAAGCAAATCTCCGTCCTCGCAAAGCAGATCGAGGAGAGGGAGAAGACCTACGAGCAGAACGATGAGATGAAAGGCCTTGTCGCTCAGCTCAGGGAGGCAAAGACCCAGGCGGAGACATATCACCACCAGGTATCCGAGTACGCAGAGCAGGCACAGGCCGCTCACGACAGGATGATCGGCTTCTACGAGCAGGCAGACAAGCTCAGGAAGGAAGCAGACGCCGCCCAGGCAAAGTTCATCGAGTGCAAGCAGGCTGCCGATGAGGAGCACAAGAAGCACATCGAGCAGATCAAGTCCGTTCACGAGATGGACAAGGACGCCGCAGCCTTCAAGAACAAGAAGAACAGCGTCAAGAAGAAGAGGGTCGACGAATCCGGTAAGAAGGAGGCCAAAGAGATCTTTGAGCGCTTCAAGGCCGGAGAGAAACTCTCCACCGAGGACCTCATGGCCCTCCAGAAGTCTGGATACCTCTGATCTAAACCTTTCAAGGGGCTTCGGCCCCATTTTTCCCTTTTACTATATAAAAATGTATAAACCATCAATCCGATTAGGATTACATGTGGGATGCAAGGTTCGATTCTATAAGGGACCGTAAATTGAACGAGTTGGTGATCTTTTCCGCCATGGTCAGGACAGATCCGTCCAAGAGGCACGAGTATGTGGATATCATACAGCACCTCGCCAGGGATCTGGATGTCCTTGATGCTCTTCAGACAGACAGGCCGGTCCCCAGATCGGAGCCGATCATGTCGACGCTCTACCGCGGAAGGCTGTCGAAGTACGAAGCATTGGACGAGTATGTGCTCGATGAGTGCAGAGAGACGGAGAGGGAGATGATCAATTCCCCTGAGCGCATAGGGTCGCCGGAAAGACTCCCTCCTGCAACAGAACCAGTGAGGATAGAACCTCCTGTGGCACAGCAGTCGATAAAGGCACCAGAGGTACCTAAGAGGATAGAGCCCCCGGTAGCCGCCCAGACAATCAAGGCGCCTGAAGTCCCGCAGAAGATCGAACCGCCGGTCGCCCAGCAATCGATCGAATCCCCGGAGATTCCTCAGAAGCTGGAAGCACCCGAGGAGGCAGTTAAGATAGAACCTCCGGAGGAAGCAGTGAAGATTGAAGCCCCCCAGGAACAACCAAAGATAGAAGCTCCCACGGATCAGGATTCCACATTCGACCTCATCGTATCGGTCGAGGATGCCGTCACCCTCAAGAAGGTGAAGGAGATGAAGGACTACAAGATCGACTACTTCATCGACGAGGAGATGAACGGTCATACCAAAGATGAGGCCTGCGAGGAGATCATATCGTTCCTAAAGACGGATATCGCCCTGATAAACAAGATCCTGAACATCAACATCACCAGCAAGACATCGATAATAGAGGGTCTGGAAGAGATCGTAAAGTTCGTCAACGAGGCGGACGAGCCCAGTTATCAGAAAGTGTACCTGAATTCGCTGAATCTCAGCGAGAAGGCCTTGGAAGGTGAATACAACAACGTGCTGTGGAGATTGGAGAAAGTCATCAACGAACGCTATCCGGATCTAATCAACAGTGACGGGTCGGTGTTCTTCCAGGATTGAGTTCACACCAGTCTCAGCGGGACTTCCTTCCCCTCATCGAACTGCTTCATGCTGGCGATGCTGTAGTAGACCATCCCCCAGACCGCTTCGCGATAATAGTATGCCATGTGGTGGGAGAAGATGACGTTCGGCATCTCTCTGAGTCTTCCGACATAGTAATCGGAAAGGTCCTTGTCCCTGCAGTCGAAATAGTAGAGGTCGAATTCGTTCTCGACCACATCCAGTGCAACGGATGCAAGGTGTCCTGATTCCAGAGCCGAGATCATCGCTTCCGTATCGATGAGCCCCCCTCTGGAGGTGTTTACCAGGATTGCACCGTCCTTCATCTTTGCGATGGCATCAGCGTCGATTAGGTGATGGGTGTCCTTGTTGTACTCGATATGCAGGGATATCACATCGCAAGTGGACAGGAGCTCGCTCAGAGCCACACGCTTCGCATATCTGTCCGCCTCGGGATTCTCGCTGCGGTTGTAGTAGCAGAGATTGCATCCGAATCCAGAAAGGTCCCTGAGAACGGAGAGTCCTATCTGGCCTGTACCGACGATACCGACTGTCAGTCCCCTCAGCTGTCTGGCAAGCATGCCATTGAGTCTGAAGTCGCCTTGCATGGTCTTAATGTTGAGCTCCTTGATGCGCCTTACCGCCATCAGGATGTCCATGACGGTGAACTCGGCGACCCCGGATGCATCATATGTGATGTGTCCTACAGCCAGTCCAATCTCCTTGGCATGTTCTATGTCGATGTGATCGAAACCCATGGACCTTGTGGAGATCATCTTCACCCCCAGTTCTTTGAATCTGTCCAAGATCTCTGCGGTGACAGAGGATGTGAAGAAACTGACATATTCATATCCTGCCGCCTCGTCACAATTATCGATTGAAGGCTTTTCGTCAACGCATTTTATCTCTACCCCAAGTTCTCTAGAGGCTTGTTTGAAGAATTCCTATTCATCGAATTTTCTGACAGCGTATGCACAGACTCTCATCGGCTCAAAGGTCCAGTTGCATATACAATATTAATACCCATAACACAAGGAGGGTCTAAGGTTTGAATATTATTATTAAGAGGTATACCCCATACGGTATCATGGAAGAGCAGAACAAGCCAAAGATGAGCAAGCACGTCTGCGCATGCGGACCGATAACTATGAACATCTCGGCCAATCCGCTTTTGGATATCATCGAAGTCCTCGATGATGCTGATTCTCTGACTCTTCTGAAAGGATTGCAGAAGAAGGAGGTCCGTTCCCCCTTTCCTGACGGACTATTCGGAATGGATTCACAAAGGACCAACAAGGCGCTCAGGAACCTCCTGAGGGCAGGACTCGTGAACAGCCGTGTAGAGGGTCCGGACCACATCTATTACATACACATCCAGAGATTCAAGATTCTGAAGGATTTCGTGGACGGCTGTGTGGACAACCACGCTGAGAAAGCGTGATCAATACAGTTCCGGTCTCCTTCTGTCGAAATAAGAGATGTTGGACATCGTCTCTGGGCCGTCCCTCGGCAGTTTTCCTCCGATGTCCACTGTGATTGAATGCTCTTCAGTTCCGTAGTATTCCCCGATAGTGTTGCCTTTGGGGTCCAGAGCGATCATGCCGCCGCCAAAGACTGTGCCTAGACCATTATCCCCCACAGCACTTGTGGCAGCTACGAAAAGACCGTTATCAGATGCTCTGGCGGGAAGATAGCTGTACCACACGGATCTGCGCTTATCCCCTGAATTCCCGTTGGCGAATGGCATGAGGATGAGCTCTGCACCTTTTGACCTGTAGGACTGGCTGATGTCAGGTATGTGGGATTCTATGCATAATTGAATGCTGGCCGTCACGCCTTTCACCGAGAATACCGGAAGGGAATTGCCCGGCTGGAATACCTTCGACTCGGTCTGTCCTAGGTGCGTCTTCCTGTAATGTCCGATATCGGAAGAGCAGCCAGCTATCTCCTGTTTGAGGAACGGCCTTCCTGAAGGATTCCTCTCCATATATCCGAAAACGATGGCGGTATCCGTATTGTCAGAGAGGTCCCTGACCTTCGATACCGATGGATCATCCGGATCCAGAGCATACCTTTCCGGATCCGAAGTGGTGTATCCTGAGAGGCACATTTCCGGGAAACAGATGATGTCCGAGTCCGATGAAGATACAAAAGAAGATATGCCATCCAGATTGGACCGAACGTCGCCGACGGTGCTTCTCATTTGCACCAAGGTCAGTCTGATATCCTTCATGGGACCTCAGGTGTGTCTGTTGATGAACTTCTCGACCTTGTCGAAGGCCTCTTCCAGAGCGGGGATCGGAGCAAGAAGGACGGACCTGAAGTGGTTCTGGCCGAACTCCTCGCAGAAACCTGAACCATGGACGAATACCACACCTTCCTCCTTGATCAGGTCGAAGACGAAGTCCTTGTCGCTCTTCCAGGGGGTTCCTTCGAGATCGATCTTGGGGAACATGTAGAGTGCACCCTTGGCCTTCCTTGTGGATATCAAAGGTATCTCGTTGAGCCTCTTGTAGCAGAAGTCGGCCCTCTCCTTGAGCTTCCTGTTCATGTCCACGATGTAGTCCTGGGGGCCTTCCAGCGATGCCCTTGCGGCGGCCTGGCAGGGGACGTTCGGGCATATCCTCGCGCGGAACTGCTTCATCATCCCGACGCGGATCTCGTCCATCAGGCCTGCCTCGTCCATGAAGTAGCAGTAGCCGACGCGCCATCCGGGCATGAGGTTGACCTTGGAGAAGCCGTTGAGAATTATCCTCGGGACGTCGGCGGGAAGCCTGGATGCGGAGTAGAACTCCCCGTCGAACACTATCTTGTCGTAGATCTCGTCGGAGATCAGAGGGATGTCGAACTCGGCCGCGATGTCCCCGAACTCTCTGATGGCCTTCGGATCGTAGACCGCACCGGTAGGGTTGTTCGGATTGCAGACGATCAGGGCCTTCGTCCTGTTGGAGACCCTCTTGCGGATCATGTCGATGTCGGGCCTCTAGTCCTCCTCCTCTATCTGCCTGTAGGGGACCGTCCTCCCCTCGTAGAAGTTGATGTACTGGGCGTATGACGGGTATCCCGGCCCTGGGACGAGGACCTCGTCGCCCGGCTCGATGAACGTCCCCATCATGACGTTGATGCATTCGCTGACCCCAGCAGTGACGTAGACGTCCTTCGACGAAATGGCGACCCCGTTCTTTTGGAGCTCCCTGCGGACGATGGCCTCCCGGAGGTCAGGCTGCCCCTGCGAGTCCCCGTATCCGTTGTCCACGACGTCCACGGCCTCCCTGAGGGTCTGCTTGAAATACTCCGGGGTCTCGAAGTCCCACTTGTTCGGATCGCCTATGTTGAGGTTCAGCATCTTCATGCCGGAAGCGGCGGCCTCGGCGGCGGGAACCGTAACCTCGCGGATCGCATAATTCATTCCCAATGACCTTCTGGACGCCTTAATCTGCTTCTTCATAAGCAATCGAACGGCGAACTGCACGACGATATATAATCTGAACGAAACACAGAGCGCGGCCGCCCAGAACGCCGCCCGCTGTCGGATGCCATCGCCAACATCATCGAGCGTCCATTGCCGGAAAGGACAGAAGTCGCTTCTCCATGTAATCATTTGTTCAATAAACCTATGATCGAGAACCAGTCGTCAGTACGCCATTATAATATAATCGACAGGACAATTCATTTCCGTTGGATTCACAATCCAACTGATTCAAGTCCTTACGGAGGAATCAGACATATGAATGGAATGAAAATGAGTGCGATCGCGGTTCTTGTCGCGATTGCAATGACAGTCTCCGCGGTAGCTGCGGTTGCTGTATCCTCGGAAAGCTCCGCCACAGGCGAAGGGACCGAATACAACATCTACATCGACCTCGGGGGAGAGTTGTCGAGCCAGATTCTTCTGGACGACCCGGTCGTTGACTACGGGAGCGGAAGCTGGGAGCAGGTTACTGCCAACAGCCCCCGCGATGCCCTGATAGCCGCCTGTGACCAGAAGTTCGGAGAAGGCAGCCTCGAGCTGACATCCAGCGGGTACATCAACTCCATCTACGGAATGGACGGCGACGGCGTTTATATGTTCCCGGACCAGGCCTACACCGGAGAGAGCAACGAGTACGGGATATACTACTACCCCGTGCAGTTCATCAAAGAGGATGACGGCTGGTCAATGGCGAGCGACCCCATAGCACAATACGCGGGCAGCTCCACGACCTTCGCGATCGTCTGCCAGCCCCTGTCCTTCGACGAGGAGGAAATCGCCTACACCTTCGAGTACGAAGAGGACGACATGGGGATGTACGGGGACTTCGCAGAAGAGGCCTACCAGATCTTCCAGGACGTCTACGGCTGGACCTACGGGTCCCCTTCCGAGCCTTACGGAGTCGTCTTCACCGTCGACGGGATCGTCTACGAGAACACCCCCTACGGAGTGAAGGTCATCGGGCACGACGAAGAGTCCGGAGTCCTTTACGTCACGGACGAGGTCGAATACAACGGCGTGACCTACCCCGTGGTCGCGGTAGCCATGAAGGCCTTCATGGACTACGACGAGATCGAGACCGTCATCACCGAGGTCGACCTCGAGAGGCACGCGTTCTACAGATGCGGCAACCTCAAGACGGTCGTCGTCGCCGACGGCGTCCAGCAGATTGGAAAGAGCGCTTTCGCGTACTGCACCGGCCTCGAGGAGGTCAACATCGCTGACTCCGTCACCTACATCGGAGTCAACGCCTTCTACGGCGTGAAGTTCTTCAGCGGGGAGCTCAGGCTCGCCGCCAACGCGGAGAACCTCGCCGGCAGCGTGTTCGTCGGCTCCGACGCCATGCTCTACAAAGGGGACTACTAC
>CALAVG010000056.1 GCA_937892275.1 uncultured Methanomicrobiales archaeon
CCCCCTGGACCCTCCCGTCCAACATGGCCGTCGCGGCCCACCCCGACTTCGACTACGCGAGGGTGAGGATGAGCGGCGAGAAGGGCTCCGAGGTCGTCATAGTGATGGCCTCCCAGGCGGAGTACGTCATGAAGGCCGGAGGGTACGACAGGTTCGAGATCCTCTCCACTATGAAAGGGAAGGAGCTCGAGGGGCTCGAGTACATACCGCCGTTCGAGCTGGACGCCGTCAAGAGGAACGGCTGGACGTTCAAGGTGGTCAACGCGGATTACGTGGAGGCCGACAACACCGGGCTGGTCCACACCGCGCCCGGCCACGGTCCCGACGACTACGAGACCGGTAAGAGGTACGGGATGGAGCCCTTCTGCCCCGTGGCCGAGAACGGGAGGTACACCGAGTAGTTCCCCCCGCTGGCCGGGAAGAAGGTCAAGACCGTCAACGAGGACATCATCAGGATGCTCGCCGAGTCCAAGGGCGCCGTCTACAACACGACAAAGATCAAGCACAGGTACGGGCACTGCTGGAGGTGCAAGTCCCCCATCATCTACAGGAACACCCGCCAGTGGTTCGTGGAGGTCCCCAAGGTCAAGGACGAGATGCTCTCGGAGATCGACCGTGCCAAATGGGTTCCCGACTGGGCCGGAAGCACCAGGGAGAAGAACTGGGTCGAAGGCGCCAGGGACTGGTGCATCTCCCGTCAGAGGTACTGGGGAATCCCCATGCCCGTATGGGAGTGCGAGTGCGGAGAGAAGAAGGTCGTCGGCCAGTACGAGGAGCTGAAGGCCGGGGAGGGATACACTGACGGAATGGATACCCACAGGCCCTGGATCGACGGCGTCACGTTCAAATGCCCCAAGTGCGGCAAGACCATGCACAGGGTACCCGACGTCCTCGACGTATGGTTCGACTCCGGAGTCGCTGCATGGGCATCCCTCGGATACCCTCACCACAAGGAGGAGTTCGAGAAGTGGTGGCCCGGGGACTTCATCGTCGAGGCCCATGACCAGACAAGAGGTTGGTTCTATTCCCAGCTGGGAGCAGGAGTGATATCCTTCGACCGTGCACCCTACGACGAGGTCATGATGCACGGATGGGTGTTGGATCCCAAAGGACAGAAGATGTCCAAGTCGCTCGGCAACGTAATCGAGCCCCTTGAGATCATCGACCAGGTCGGAGCGGATTCGCTGAGATACTACATGATCAAGAGCAACGCCCCCTGGGAGGACACGGCCTTCCAGAAGGACGGACCCAGGAATGCAAGGAAGGTCCTGAACACGTACTGGAACGTCGTCAACTTCGCATCCACCTACATGATTCTGGACAACTACGATCCCGACAAGTTCACGATGGAGTCCATCGCACCCCATCTCAGGGACGAGGACCGCTGGATGATCTCCAGGACCGAGAAGATCGTCAGGACCGTAACCAAGTATCTGGAGAGCAGGGAGCTGCACCTTGTGGCCCGCGAGCTCGAGGACTACATCCTTGAGGACCTTTCCAGATGGTATGTGTGCCTCGTAAGGGACAGGTCATGGTCGGAAGGGGCCGATGCGGAGGCCGACAAGAACGCCACGTACTTCACCCTGTACTATGCAATCATGAAGACCGCTCTGGTGCTGGCGCCCATTGCGCCCCACATCGCAGAGGAGGTCTACCAGCACATGGGCGGCAAGAAGCTCAGTATCCACATGGAGGACTGGCCCGTCTGCGACGAGAAGCTCATCGATGACGGAATCGAGCACAGCATGTCCCTCGTGAGGAACATCGTGGACATCATCGCGGCCGAGAGGGCCAAGATGGGCTCAAAGCTCAGATGGCCTCTCCTGCAGGTGTTCGTGCGCGGGAACGATGCCGATGTGAACAAGGCCGTCAAGATGTTCGACGATGTGCTCGCACAGCAGGGCAACATCAAGAAGGTCCAGTACCTCGGAAAGGACGAGATCCCCTCGGTGGAGAACGACATCGAGCCCGTGGCATTCGACGAGGGTACGGTGTTCATCGACTTCAACGTCACGCCCGAGATCGAGGCAGAGGGATATGCAAGGGAGCTCATCAGGCGTATCCAGCAGATGCGTAAGGACATGAAGCTCAAGGTCGAGCAGTATGTCGACGTGGAGGTCTGCGCCGAGGACCGCCTTGTAGGGCTCTTCGATACTTGGAAGGATCACATCGCCAACGAGGTAAGGGCCCAGAACCTTGTTTTCACATCCGAACCGAAGGGTGCAGAGGTCAAGGAATGGGACGTCACCGGTAAGATGATCACCATAGGAATCACTCCCAAGGAGTGAGCAAACACAGGGGGATCTCCCCTGTTTTCAATCGTTTTGTTATACACGAGTTATGAGGGCCCAGAGCCATATCGCTGGGACTATTGCAGTTGTCTTCGAGGTTCCACTTTCGGCCACTTTCGGAGCTAGCCAGACATTCTGTTTTCGGTCTCCACTTTCGGTCACCCCCCAATTGGAGCTTTAAATACTCCAAGGTGGGTAGGAGTATCAGAGGAGAAGAAGTGCATCCCCAAAAGCACAAATCCTCCAGATGGGGGTCGGATTCTATCCATCCATCTATCCTATCCATCCCCGGCCCCCATCGGATTTACCAACCCATTCTTCAGGATCGAAGGCCCATGGGTGATGTCGATGGCCGATGACCTCTGTTAAAAGCTTTTAAAATCTTGAACTCGGTAATACGCTTGGACAGCGATCGGACAGGCGTTCATAGGACCATGCCCATCTCACGATGGACTGGATTTCATATGATGACATAGAAGTCATCAGTCGATGAGATTCAGCAATTCGATTGCTAACCGAACTGCTGTGAGGACGAGAAGAATAATCCGTGAAAGACATACCTTCTCGTCCTTGCTTCTCTCGGCTATATTATCACCTCCTGAAGATAGGTACGTGTCGGAAGTCCGCACAAGAACATCTTTAGGAAGTCCTTGCGCACCGGACTTCCTTTCCCGTCCAGAACGATACTATTTGACCAAGTAAATAAGCTGTCGCCGATTTTCTAAGGTCTAGGGATACGGGGGTATTTCAGAAAAATGCACCATTTCGGTGCGAACATATCTTTATCTGGAAGTCTATACAGAATCTGATGTCCGACATAATGATCAGGAAGAGAAAGAGGATGAGAGAGAAGGAGATCAAGGCGCTGTCCAAGAATCTCCAGGACATTTTCGGGGTTCCCGTTTTTGATGAGCGTGATGCGGTCGATATGGCCGAGAGCTCCGATTTCAACGTTATATTCGTGGGCCAGGACATATTGGGTCTGGTCTACGAGGAGAAACCGTTCCTGACCATCAGGGGCCTTCTGAAGTACAGACCGACCGCCAGATCGGTGACCGTAGATATGGGTGCTGTGCCTTTCGTGACCAATGGTGCGGATGTTATGGGTCCCGGTATCACTGATGCCGACGAATCCATCGCAGAGGGCGACCTGGTATGGATCAAGGACGTGAAGAACGGTGCGCCTCTGGCGATCGGAAAGGCCCTTAGATCCGGAGCGGAACTGAAGAACAAGGCCGGCGGAAAGGCCATCAAGACGATACACTACGTAGGCGACAAGCTCTGGAAGACCGGGGAATGATATGAACAGCGCCAAGGTGATCCAGGACCCGGTTCATGGGAACATAATCATCGACGGGATCTTCCTGGACACCATGGACCGCTCCGAGATGCAGAGGCTCAGAGCCATCAAGCAGCTAGGGTTGGGTTACCTTGTATTCCCCGGTGCCAACCACACCCGTTTCGAACACTGCCTGGGGGCGTACCATCTGGCAGGCCGCATGGCGCAGGCCATCGGGTTGGACAAGGACGATTCGGACACGGTCAGGATGGCCGGATTGCTGCATGACATATGCCATCCTCCCTTCTCGCATTCATTGGAATCCATCATGGAGGATGTCACGGGACAGGACCACATGGAACTTGCCCGTTCGCTGATCACAGGCAAGGTGAGGAACCATCGTGTCATCGACGATGACCTTTTCGACGGCATAAGGCCAATAGGGGAGGAGATAGCTAGATACGGTATCGATGCGGACGAGGTATGCGACCTCATCGCGAACCCCGTGTCCAACACTGACAATCTGGATTCGTTCCTCGGCAAGCACGAATACTTCCCATCGAAGGATTATGCGCATCAGATCATCCACGGTCCCGTCGATGCCGATCAGATGGACTACCTGATGAGGGATTCCTACTACACGGGGATATCGCACGGCAGCATAGACTGCGACAGACTCATCAACACGATGATGGTCCATAACGACAGGATAGTCCTCCGCAGGGGAGGGACCACGGCAGCAGAGGGATTGATGGTGTCGCGTTCACTGATGTACACCTCGGTGTACTTTCACGAGACCACTCGTATCGCGCAGAAGATGCTTACGAAGGCCGTATCAGAATGCGGACAGGATCTGTCGGATATCTATCTCTGGACGGATTCCGATTTGATTCAGAAGGTAGTGGATTCAGGGGGAAAGAGCTCCAACTGCATCAGGCGCATACTTAACCGTGACATCAACAAGAAGGCGTTCGCCGTATACAGTTCGGATATGACAGAGGACATCGCATCCAAGCTGATCGAGTTCACCTCGAAGGAGGGAACGGAGCGTCTGGAGCAGGAGATAGCGGACCAGGCCGGAGTGGATGTGTTCCATGTAGGTGTAGAGACGACATCCAAATCCAATCTGCAGTCAGCGATGAACATCGGGAAGACCGATGTCTCCATAATAGATGACGAGGGCAAGGTGCGTTCGCTGTCGAGATATTCGCCCATAGCGAGGTCCCTGCAGGCGAGGGATCCTTACAGCTGGGCCATACTCATCTCCGCACCGGAGCCGTTCAGGGAGCAGGTGGAGAGAGCTTCTAGAAAGGTGCTCAGCCTTTGATCACGCCGATGGGCGTCAGTTTTGCGACCTTCTCGGTGAGTCCCGCGTTGCAGACCACTTCGATGACCTGATCCACGTTCTTGTATGCATCGGGGGCCTCCTCAAGGACACCTTCCGTGGAGGCGTTCCTCAGATAGATGTCGCTGGATGTCATCTGCTGCATGACGCCGTCCATGGTGAGGCTCTTCATGGCCTCCTTCCTGGACATCTGCCTCCCTGCACCGTGGCAAGTGGAACCGAACGTCTGTTCCATGGATCCTTTCCTTCCCGCAAGGACGTACGTACCCACCTTCATGTTGCCTGGGATGATGACCGGCTGTCCTACATTCCTGTAGCGCAGCGTTATCTCGGATCTTCCGGGTGCGAAGGCACGGGTGGCTCCTTTCCTGTGGACCAATACGTCCTCATGGTGCCTGTCTATGTCGTGCCTCTCCTTCTTGGCGATGTTGTGTGCGACGTCGTAGACGACATCCATCTCCATGTCCTCGGCGGAGCGTCCGAGGATCTTCTCGAACGATTCCCTGGCCCAGTGGGTGATCATCTGCCTGTTGGCCCAAGCGTAGTTCGCACCGCAGCACATGGCGGCGTAATAGTCCTCTCCGAGCTTGGAATCCAACGGGGCGCAGGCGAGCTGTCTGTCGGGGAGGTCGACGGAGTTCTGCTTGATGTAGCGCTCCATCTCCTGAAGGTAATCCGTGGCGATCTGGTGGCCGCATCCCCTGGAACCGCAGTGTACGGTGATTGCGAGGGTGCCCTGCTTGAGACCGTATACCTTGGCGGTCCTCTCATCGAAGACGTTCTCAACGAGGTCGACCTCCAAGAAATGGTTACCGGAACCGAGCGATCCTAGCTGCGGGAGGCCTCTCTTCCTGGCCTTGTCGCTCACCTTGGTGATGTCGGCATCCTGCATGTGGCCGTACTCTTCGGTGACCTCGAGATCCTTCTCCCAACCATATCCGTTCTCCACGGCCCATTCGGAGCCGACGGCAAGGATATCGTCGAGTTCCTTGTACCCGACCTTGGTGAGTCCCTTGGAACCGAGTCCGGAAGGGACGTTGCTGTAGAGTTCGTCTATGAGAGCGTTCTTCTTGTCACCGAGGTCCTCCAAAGTGAGGTCGGTCTTTATGAGACGCACACCGCAGTTGATATCGAATCCGATACCTCCGGGGGAGATGGAACCCTCGTTACTGTCCACCGCTGCCACGCCACCTATGGGGAATCCGTATCCCCAGTGGATGTCCGGCATGGCCATGGAGCTTCCGACGATACCCGGGAGGCAGGCCACGTTGGCCGCCTGCATGGGAGCGTTGTCGGAGCGTATCTGCGAGAGCATGTCCTCGCTCGCATAGATGACGGCGTTGGTTCTCATCCCGAGCTTCTCGTCCATCGGGATCTCCCATCTGTTGTCGTCGATCTTGTTGAGTTTACCTTCCCAGGACATACCATCACCATGAATCTAAAACATAATAGGGGCCGGGACCGAGATTTGAACCCGAGTCAAGGGATCCACAGTCCCCTAGGATAACCAAGCTACCCTATCCCGGCCATGTGGTAATTCGGGCTATCTTATCCGCTTAAATAAAGATATCGTCTGGTTTCCAGCAGATTCACAGCTTTCTGAGTATTCTGAGCATCTTTTATCAGTTATTTCTCATTAAGATCGAAATACATATATCGAAGACTCCAAGCCGTTCTGATACGAGAATATCTACAGTTAAAGTTGGTCCAAAGGCCCGCTTGCGCAGGCCAATGGGATCCTTTCAATCGATGTTTTCGTTAGCTTTCGACCTGGAGCGCACATGTCTGGGATGGTACACAACATTGATGAGCCCGGTGATCTTGTTTACCTCCACAGTGGACTTGACGCCGTAGATCTCCTCGATGTTCTCTTCGGTGATAACCTCCTCAGGGGTACCGGACACGATGATCCCCCCATCCTTCAGGACATAGAGCCTGTCACAGTACTGTGCGGCGATGTTCATGTCATGAAGTGCGCACAGGCATGTGCATCCAGAATCCTTGACGATATCCAGCACTTCCAGCTGATATTTAATGTCCAGATGGTTGGTGGGTTCATCAAGTATCAGACAAGGAGTACGCTGACAGAGGGCTCTTGCCAGGATAATACGCTGCTGTTCTCCTCCGGAGAGAGAAGAGAACACGCGGTCCCTGAATTCCCACATATCTACCTTTTCAAGAGATTCCTTGACTATCTGCCTGTCTTCGGCATTATCCATCTCCATGGATGATTTGTGGGGCGTCCTTCCCATGGCCACAACCTCATCGACCTTGAAGTCGAAGTTGTAGTAGTTGTGCTGTGTGACCACGGCTTCGCGCAATGCGCTCTCCTTGAGGGATAGTGAATCTATTTCGTCCCCACCCAACATGATGGTCCCGGTATCCTTCTTCATGGTCCTGTAGATGGCCTTTAGAAGGGTGGATTTACCGCTTCCGTTCGGACCGATGAGGCCTACGAACTCCCCTTCATTGACATAAATCGATGCCGTATTGACTATGCGCTTCTGAGGAACGGATACGCTAACGCCGTTCACATTTATGTCCATCAGTTTGAACCCCCGAAGCTGTAGGATTTCTTGATCATGATGTATGCGAACACCGGTGCACCGCATATCGCCGTGATGATTCCGATGGGAATCTCGGCGGCGGTGAACGATCTGGCCACGATATCGGCCACCAGCATGAATATGGCACCCAAGAGGATGGAAACAGGGACAAGCTTCCAATGGTTTGTCCCGACCAATGCTCTGCCGACATGGGGTGTGATGAGTCCGACGAATCCGATGACTCCGCACTTGCACACGACGAATGCTATCAGGAGGGAGGTCAGCACGATGTAAATCCTCCTCAGCGACGAGAGATTCACACCCAGGGTGGTGGCGGTATCATCACCCAGCATCATCGCGTTGAGTGAACGTAATTGGGTAGAGAAGAAGATCAGACAGATTAGTAGCGGCAATCCGACCATCCACACGCTCTCGAATCCTTGGACGCTGAGAGAACCCATCAGCCAGAACGTGATACTCCTGATTCCTGCAGCGTCCGGGACCAGATATACGATCAGGTTCGAGAACGCGCTGCATATAGATGATATTATAACTCCGGAGAGGACGAGCTTGGTCGCGGTCATCCTGCCTCCGAATGATGAAAGGGTGAACACGAAGACGGAAGAGAGTATTGCACCGATGAAGGCGAAGATCTCAACCCCCCAACCGCTCATGAACGATCCTGCAAGGATCGTAGCACCCATCAGAATGGCAAATGTAGCTCCTAACGATGCTCCTGAGGATATTCCCAGAATGTATGGGTCCGCCAGTGGGTTCTGCACCATTGCCTGCATCACCACACCCACAAGAGCGAGTGATGCGCCCACCAGAACTCCCATTATGGCTCTTGGGGCATACAGCTGCCATACTATGGCAACGGTTGCGGGTCTGATATCCGATATATCGCCGATCCCGAACAGTTGGTTCCCCCATATCCGGAGGACGGTCTCGAACGGGATCTCGACAACACCGATGAAGGAACTGAAGATCAGAATGATCAGCATGATCACTACCAGTATGATCGTCAGCCAAGCTGTGGATATGTTGCCTAGTTTATTCATAGTACCTACCATCGAGGGTTAAGGGGTTTTGTAAAGAGTTTGTGTTATGAAGGTGACATCATCCGAACATTTCGTAGATGTTGTCCAGCATCTTCAGGACGGCAGGGTCTCCGCCGTATGCAAGGCTCAGCCACATATCGTTGTAGTTCTCCTCGACGATCGCGGGACAGAGTGCGAGGTTGGGATCGGATGTCCATGCTGCGTAGTTGGTGTCATGATCGCATCCGCCGTAGCAGATAAAGTAGAGGAGGTCGATGGTATCGGCCCTGTCGATAACGGAAGCCAGCTGAATTTTTCCTCCGTCAGGGAATACGTTGGTGACGCCGACGTAGTCAAGGATGTCTCCAGCGAAGGTTTCGGTTCCGTACATCCAAAGTCCCTTGGAGAGGTCGGTGCTTCCGAGAGAATCATAGAGGGCGACGTTGACAGTGCTGGTGGAAAGAGCACCCTTGACATCACCGAGCTTGTTGATGAAGGTCTTAAGGAACTGATCGGTCTTATCCTCGATTCCGAAGATGTGGCCGAGGTTGACGTAGTCATAGATCATGGATTCGATATCCATCGCGCCGTTCATGGACTCGAGTGCCCAGATGTTGCAGTCCAGGTCGTTCCAGTAGGCTGCTGTTCCGATGGAACCCTCTTTGAATCCGGAGGACCATCCGACGATGAGGTCAGGTTCCCAGCTTGTTACGGTTGCACAATCAGAGTTTCCGACGAACACATGGTCCTCTCCGATCCTCTTCACGACTTTGTCGTAGGCGGCCTTATACTCGTCCGCTACTTCCTCCTCATCATAGAACAATCCAACGATCTTGTCTTCAAGACCGAAGTAGAGCATGATATTCAGAAAAGTAGAGCATCCGCAGGCAACACGCTCAGGGATGGCGGTGAAGTTCTGTGTTACATATCCGCTTCCGGATGTATATGTTGAGATCGTTGCGATGACCTCGTCGCTGTCCCCCTCGCTGGAGGAGGAGCTGTTGTTGTTTCCGATAAAGAATCCTCCAGCGAAAGCAACGGCGACAAGAATTACCGCGACAACGATCGTGGTGACTTGCTTTGACTCCATTTTATCACTTGGATATATAATCCGATAAAGACAGTAGTTTGATTCTATTAAATTATACGGTCATAGTTTCTTTACTAACTCATCCTGTGGTCGATTGGTAGTAATTCTATCACCAATCTTCGGCCATTCCTAAGTACTCATCAAAAACTTTTTTATAGAAGAACAATTCAAGTGTTCAACCCCAAATTAAGGAGAGTTCCATGAGAGTAATCCCGCTGTACAACTATCTGGTATTACCGAACGCACTCACATACGTCCCGATCAGCAGCATTGAGGATCCTGCATCCGAGCTCGAGATTGAGGCAAGGGTGGTACTTATCTGTGCCAAGGGCTCGGACCTCGGTAGCAAGTCACTGGAGGAGAGGTTCTATCCTATTGGTGTGACAGGCACCATCATTGAGTCCGATATACAGGGTTATGTGGCTGTGGCCACCGATAGGCGTGTGAACATCGATGTCATCTCATACGAAGGTGACGGACTCGCGGTCACTTACTCGGACCGTGAGAGCGAACACGATCTTTCTGACGACGAGAGGCATGAACGGTTCATCAGGATGAAGGCTGCCATCACCAAGATGATGGCTAAATCCAATGCACCGGATTGGTGGAAGAACTACGTCGACAAGCTGGACAGCATCGAGAAACTCACCGCGGCATCATCCATCGGTATGAACATCAACAACGCGGAACGTTACGAGGTGCTCGCCATAGACAGCGAGAAGGAGCGTTCCGAGAGGATGGAACAACTTGTTATGGAGATGGTGGAGATCTCGGAGCTGAACATCCAATCGCGTCTGGATCAGAACAGCAAGAACCAGAAGGCCGTGAGGGAATCCGCCATTAGGCACCAGATGGAGTTCCTCCAGAAACAGCTCGATGAACTGAATCCCGACGGCATGTCGGAGATCGGTCAGCTGGAGAAGAGGATCGAGGAGTCCGGAATGAACGAGACCGCCTACAAGGAGGCGATGAAGGCCCTCAACCGTATGAAGCAGGACGGACAGAACGGCCACGAGTACGGTACGCTCTATGATTACATCGATTTCCTGACCAGCCTCTCGTGGAAGAGCGACGAGGCCGAGGAGATAGATCTGGAGGAGGCCGAGAGGGTACTCGACGAGGAGCACTTCGGACTGAAGAAGATCAAGGACCGCATCATACAGCAGATCGCGGTTATGAACTTGAACAGGAAGCAGTACGGTACCATCCTGCTGTTCGTCGGAGCACCCGGTACCGGTAAGACCAGTATCGGACAGTCCATCGCCAAAGCGCTGAACAGGAAGTATGTCAGGGTCAGTCTCGGCGGTGTGCGTGACGAGGCGGACATCAGGGGACACCGCAGAACATACATCGGTGCCATGCCCGGCCGTATAATGGACGGTATCCAGAAGAGCGGTTCATCCAATCCGGTCATGGTTCTGGACGAGGTGGACAAATTGTCGGTGTCGTACAACGGCGATCCGGCGAGCGCATTGCTGGAGGTGTTGGATCCGGAGCAGAACGGTACATTCACAGATCATTACATGAACGTCCCGTATGATCTCTCGAAGGTCATGTTCATCTGTACGGCGAACACGATCGAGACCATCCCAGAACCCCTGCTGAACCGTATGGAGGTCATACACTTCCCCGGATACACCCCGACGGACAAGAAGAACATCGCACAGAAGCATCTAATCCCCAAGGCGATGGAGTCCATGGGCATATCCAAGGATGATCTGGAGATAGAGGATTCCGCATTGGAGTCGATAATATCCGATTACACCATGGAGACGGGAGTACGCGGACTGAAGAAGAGGATCGACACCCTGTGCAGGATAGCTGCGGTGAACCTGGTGAAGGGCAAGAACGATCCTTTGAAGGTCAACACCGAGAATCTCAG
>CALAVG010000057.1 GCA_937892275.1 uncultured Methanomicrobiales archaeon
CGGCTGACTGTAGAGTGTTTTCGGTAAAACCGATACAGCCGCTGAAATCAGCAGGCCCCCTGTTCAAATCAGGGAGTGGGGACCATTATTGTCCAGCATCTCCTTTACGGACCCGTTTAAAATTTTCCGCGAAAATTTGACGTGTACCACTTTACGCACGCGCACTAAGGGTATTTTACAACACAAAAAACGGTCCGATTACGGACCCCTTTTCGGACAGCACGTTCCTAAGACCAGAGGGAAGAAACCTCTCATCAACAACCCGAACAACGGAGGCGTTCTGCCATGAATCCTTCCGATGCGATGATGTATCTGAAGGCCTTGGGATACACCCTAGACAGCGGATACGTGTTCAACGGGAAGTACCGTTACGGGAGGATCTTCGAAGATGCGTTCGTCCCCGAAGGCGATTCCTCGGTCCCAATACCATGGTCGAATATTATTGAATTCCACAGTTGCGACAGCGGTTCCTTCGGCAGCAATCTCATGGTCATAAAGACGGACGGCACAGATACGGAACTGAAACGTTCCGAGCTTCCCGAGAGGAACGGATACTCCGGGCTGAAACCCAATCCCAACGGAGAGGGATTCCTGATGCCGTACAGCATATCCGACCTGATGAATGCCTGGAGATTTGTCTTCCCGGACTTCAGAGAAAAATGCTGGAAGGAGATCACCACGAACTACATCATGGTGGATCTCTCCCTCATCGGAGAGAGGGGATTCAAAAGCCTGGATGACCCGATGATCACCCGCATAGCAGCATACGTACAGGACCAGTTGAAGAAGCTCGGATGCAAGGGCAAACAACCGGGAAAGGATATCATCAGGGATGTTCTGATCGCACAGGCCGAACTCAACTCCAGGAATGCTTTCCTGGATATGATGCGCTCGAAATTCTGGGACAAACAGCCGCGTCTGGACAGGTTGTTCATCGATGTGTTCGGTGCGAGGATGCGCGGTCTTTCCGAGGAGGATTCGGAAGCCGTGTTGAAGGACGTGTGCAAATGCTGGTTCCTGGGTGCGGTAGCACGTCAGCACAGGGCGATCCAACTAGACATCATCCCCATCATGATCGGTGCCACCGGGACAAGGAAGTCGTCTGCAGTAAGATGGATGGCGACCTGTGACGAGTTCTACAGGGATCCCCTCGACATCAGCGAGAAGAGATTCGTTGAGGACACCAAAGGCGGGCTGATAATCGAACTGGCGGAGATGAAGGCCACCAAGGGGATGGATAACGATTACCTCAAGGGTTTCATCTCCAGGGCCTCCGACCACATAAGACTCCCCTATGACAGATGTGCCAGCGAAAACGTCCGCAGATTCGTGATCATCGGCACCACCAACGAAGCAGAGTTTCTGTCTGACCCCACCGGGAACAGGAGATACTTCCCGTTCACGGCGAACCCGGAGATGGCAATCGTCGGTTTCGGTAAAGGAGGTTTCAGATCGGATGAAGCTAAGGAATACATCATCCAGGTCTGGGCTGAAGCCTATCACAGATACATGTCAAAGGAAGGATGGGATCTTAATCCGAAGACCATCCAGATGGCAAAAATCGCACAGGAAGCATCCACCATAAACAACCCGAATGTAGACATCCTCTCCGAACTGGTAGATGAACTATATCCTCTCCCTGGAGCAAGATTGTGCAGGAAGGATCTGGAATTCATCCTATCATCGAACGCTGGAATCTACGGTGATGAAGCCATCAAAGCTGCCGACCTGTGGATGAGATCACCGCACCCGGGATGGAGCAATATCGCCGCCATGAGGATCCACGCAGAAGGGAGAGAATGGATGAAACAGGCAAGCACCACCCAGAGATGCAGAGAAAGACTCCAGCCAGTAGGTTACATGACACCGCCTCCGATGCACATGCTGGGGGAGTGATGTTACAGTGTTACACCCGTTTCACCGACTTCATACGCGCGCGTACGGGGGTTAAGGGGTCTCTCAAAACCACTATAACAAGTGTAACAGTGTAACAGAAGGAATGAAAGATGGAAAATCTTGGAAACCACTCAAAAAAAAAACCAATTCACTAAGAAATTCCCAAATTGAACAACTATACTTTTCTTAAATGCCGGCCTTAGAACCGGGGGATTTTTCACGATAGTCCCGGGGTTTCCGTGCAGATCCGATATCGTTTACTGGGTCATGTCCTGGACAGTATCCGATTTCTCTGTTTTCGGGGCTAATTTTCGATTCATTTTCGTGTTCTTCTGGGGGTTAGTATAGTGTAATTTAAGTACTAATAGTACTATACACATACAGTGGTAAGATGGGCATTCCGGAAGAGATCAGGAAAGTGGAAAGGCCTGCGAACACCGTCGTGGTGGCATACGGTAAGGACAAGGACAAATACGCAGTGAGGTCGAGGATCGGCTGCAGGAACATCGACGGGCGCAGGGTGCCCGTAGAAGGTCCGATAGTCGGGCACATAATCAACGGCGAATACGTTCCGATCGATGAGAAACAGAGGGTATCGGAGAGCCCCGTCGACATCAAGGACTGGGCGAACATCGAATTCATCACCTATTGCTCCTCCGACCTCCTGGACGAGCTATGCCAGGTGTACCACAGGGACGATGCACTGAAGCTGTACTGCATAGCCGTCCTCAGGGCATGTTATAACGGGATCAAGGACGACGAGCTGAAGGACGCCTACGACAACTCGTTCCTTTCGGAGATGTACCCCGGTGTCGCGCTGTCGCGCAACACCGTATCCGAGTTCCACAAGGATGTGGGGAAGACGTACTCCAAGATCGTGGAGTACATGCGCAACCGTGTCGCGAAACTTCAGGAATCCCACCATCTGGTGATAGACAGTACCCTGAAATCAGACGAGAGCACAGTCAATTCCCTGTCCAATTACTCCCGCAAGGCCCGTACCAAGGGCACCAAGGACATCTCGGTGCTTTACGCTTATGATGTGGAGACCATGGAACCCGTGTGTTCCAAGATCTATCCCGGCAACATGCTGGATATCGTGGCTTTCAGAGATTTCCTGAACACCAACAGGATCTCCAAAGGCCTGATCATAGCCGATAAAGGATTCACGGTAAAAGCAGCCAATCAGGTCTTCGCGGATAATCCGGAACTCCATTATCTACTCCCGCTGAAAAGGGACGCTGCACTCATCGATCATTATGACATGTATCAATTCGAGATGTCCCTGGACGGCAACCCCCAGATCGTATGCAGGAAAGCGAAGATCAACAACGAGAGGAAATGGCTGTACTCCTTCAGGGATGCCACCAAAGCGGCCAACGAGGAATACGCATACCTGCAGAAGCACAAGGACGATTACGATCCAGCCGACCACGAAGCAAGGAGGGAGGAGTTCGGAACGATCGTGTTCGAATCCGATTACGACTGTCCCTGTGAACTCATATACAAAGCCTATGAGGAACGCTGGCTGATCGAGATGGTGTTCCGTTACTACAAGGACGTCAACGAATTCGACGAGACCCGGGTGCATTCCGATTATTCCGTGATCTCATCGGAGTTCGTCTGTTTCCTGTCGAGCGTCATCAGCAGCAGGATACTGAAGAGATTCGATTCCGCCAAATCATTGGACGGTCTCAGTTACGGGAAGAGCATGGCCGTGTTGGAGAGGGCGAAGAAGGTACGCATAGACGGTAAATGGAACCTTGTCAGGCTTACAGGTAAGGACAGCGAGATACTGATCGATCTGGGACTCATCCCCGATGTCATAACCGTGAAGAATCCCCGCGGGCGCCCCCGTAAGAACAAACCCTGATCGTGGTATAGTTATACGATTTGGGAATCTCTTAATTCACCAGAGCCGAGTAAACGAAATAACTGAGCATCATAGGATGTATGAATCGTTCGAAGCGAACTGTTTCGTATACTCCCGCTCTGGGCCTCTATTCTACATCACTAATATCTAATCAGGAAATCATACATCGAATATGGGTTTCCTGAGGAATCTTATCGATTCATTCAATGCATTCCTGGAGAAACGCCGCGAGAAGCGGCGTATCGAGCAGGAACGCAGGCGGATTGAGAGGGAGAGACGCCTCGAAGAGGAAAGGAGGCGGCAGGAACAGGAGAGGTTCCTGTACCGTCTCGGCAACGACTTCGAGGATTACGTCATCGGGATGTTCGATTCCGAGAGGTTCGAGCTCATCCACCGGACACCCACCAACGACGACACCAACGGCAGATTCGTTCATTCGATGGTCTATCCCGATCTTCGTTTCAGGGAGATCGCCACAGGAAGGAAGTTCTGGGTGGAGGTCAAGTTCCGGGCACGCACCGAGGACAGGGGCGTGATTACATGGTGCAATGACAATCAGCTCAGGAACTACAAGAAGACGATGTACGAGTCCAGGAATCCGGTGTTCATCATGATCGGTCTCGGAGGGACCGTTCAGAATCCGGAGAAGATCTTCTGTCTGAATCTCGATAGGATCAACTTCACAACCCTCTACTATGGGACATATGTTCACAACAGGGTCACCAACCGCAGGATCGAATCCTTCGAAGAGCTAATCGACATCGACGGAAAGGCCGAAACGGATAACCATTTCCGCCAGTGAAAACACGAAAACCTATCAAAATCCTACAGGTTAAGATATAGATATATGCGTACACGGGGTGTGTTTTGGTGGTGGAATTTTTCATTCCACCGTTTTAACACGTTTGTAACGGTCGATGTTCTTCTCCGACTTGTCGACAGCCCAGGATAGCCCGTACTCCTCCGCCTTCCTCCTGAGAGTAGTTACGGGGATGCCGAAGGCTCTTGAGATTGACTCGTCCGTCAGACCCATCGACTTGATCCTCGAAGCTGCAGCAAGAAGGATCCCCTCTGGGCCTTTGAGTTCCTCAGCCTCGGTCTCTTTCATGTCACGATAGAAGTTCCTGATGGCATCGACCATCTCGAAGCTGGAGACGTTCCCGGTGGCGGAAATGAAGGCCTTGAAATCGAATCCTTCGCCGACAGAGAATTCCGCCGAGGCCTTGTGGTCGTAGCAGAACTCCCCTTCCTTCAGTTTGTCCGGCGGAGTCGTCCATGACAGCTTGGGAATGATTGTGGCTTCCGCACGTTCCAGGGCGCTGTATTTCATGAATATGATGTCGCGTGTGTCGAGGTTCAGATTATGCTTTCTGATGATCTTCCTTGCGAAATCCTCGTGCCTATCCCATAGCACGCTGACGTTGCCCGGATTATCAGGATCGTCGATGAAGTTCCTGAACGCGGGCCCCATGTTCTTGGTAACAGGTGATAAGAGCCAGACTGCGATATTGAACTTCCTTATGATGCCCATGAACGTCTTCATGGAAGTCACCGTGGGCGTACCGTTGTGCTCTCCGAGAAGGAAGTTCTGGGCCTCGTCAAGGATCAGGAGAAGGTTCTCGTTCTTTTCCAGGACATCGGCGGCAATCGGGAAGAGTTCCTTCAGTGAGACGATATGATGGACGCCTGCAGGGTAATCTGTTACGAATTTCTCCCTATGCTTCCTGACGAAGATTACGTTGGTGGCAATCCTCCATTTTCCCAGTTCCGGGTATGTGCCGTTGACCAGCATCTGTGCGAAGGATATGGCGGAATGTGTCTTTCCTCCGCCTCTGCGGCCTGACGTGACCATCAGGGCCCCGGGCCTGAACACCTTCTGGTAGTACTTCAG
Organism: uncultured Methanomicrobiales archaeon; assembly: GCA_937892275.1. GTDB lineage: Archaea > Thermoplasmatota > Thermoplasmata > Methanomassiliicoccales > Methanomethylophilaceae > Methanoprimaticola. The sequence continues at coordinate 5,661 of CALAVG010000057.1, forward strand.
GATCACATCCCGTTTGATCTTGCCCATCCTTTTCCTGTTCTCGGCATCCCACTCCGAGGGTTCTTCATCATACTCATTCATCGACGAAGGCCTCCGCGTTGATGAAGTCGGTCTTTGAGTTCAGTTCCAGAAGCTCCCTCAGGAGTCCGGTTGTGAAGAGAAGCTCCGTGATCCTCCCAAGACACTTCGCATAGGCGAGCTTGTCAACGTGTCCTTTTCTCGGGATCCATCCCTCGGGAATCACGTCGACCTTCCTGTCGAGACAGTATTCGAGATAGGTCTGAAGATCGTAGATGTGCTCTGCATAGGGATTATCCTCTTCCATGTACCACAGGCATTCGGTGTACATGTCGTTGAGTTCTCTGAGATCCTTCTCCCATTCCGCCTGGTCCGAAATCGACCGATTACGGACCTCTGCGTTCTTTATAACCGTTTGAGGGGTTTTCTCCACCCCTCCCTTTTGGACCCCGGTCATTCGGACACCTCCTTTTCGGACCTGGTGGAGATGAGGTTCTCTACCTCCTCCCTTCTGCGGAGAAGAGTGGTCTTCGGGATGCGAAGATCTCTTGAGATCGATTTCCATGAGTTTCCGGCAATGCGGAGGGTGACGATTGTGTCGATGGGGATGTCGTCCCTTCTCTTCCTTCCGAGGTGGACACCTTTGGCCTTCCTCGCCTCAATCCCTTCTCTGGTCCTCTGAACGATGATCTCCCTCTCCCATTCGGCGATGGCCCCTATGATTTGCATCTGCACCTTCCCCATGGGTGTGGTGGGGTCTATCTCCCCCATATCGGCACAGATGAGCTTGACCCCGTAGGTATTGAGGTTGTCCATAGTGATGTTGAGCTGCACAAGGGACCTCATAACCCTGTCGAGCTTCGTGACGAGGATCGCATCGAACAAATGGTTCGATGCATCAAGCATGAGATCCTGCCATCCGGGGCGGTTCGCATCCTTTGCAGAGGCCTCATCGGAGTATTCACGATAGACTTCGAATCCCCTGTTCTTGGCCATCTCCCTGAGACGGGGGAGCTGGTTAGTCTCATCCTGCTTCTTCGTGGAGACGCGGACATAGATGGCGACCTTCATATCCAAACGCCTCCCGAAAATGTGCCCGGGACGGGCTGCCTGTTTACTGCTCCGCAATCAGGAATATACATGTTTTCGATGTTCCTGCGTACCCCTATACGGGTACTGTTTCCGTATGAAACGCCTGTGCTTTTCATAACAGTGCCAGACGTGTTATGTGTTGATAATGATTGACCCGATTTCCGGCCATATTTGCGGTTCGGATCGGACAGGCTGCGAAACGGCATTCTGTATACGGCCGTATACGGATTCGCAAGGATTTGGAGACGGACGTCCCGGTGATTACCCGTGCAGTTCCGTTCATCGGAACCGTCACTCGGTATCGCTCGCTGTCGACGGTCTTGCTCAGCAGTTTTGTAATCGCCCCGAACGCGGCCGAGGACGCGATCTGCAACGTATCCGCACCGCAGACGACCGCAACATCGCCGTCCCGCATGCCGATTTCCGCTGCCAGATCCGAGAGGTCGGGGTAACTAAGCTGAACGGATTCGCAGTACGGGGAAACCACCTTACCGCCGTCCATGCGGACGAGCATGCAGCTTTTGGCACCGACCCTGATGGCCGCATCCCTGTAGGCGATGCTGCTATCGAGAAGACGGCCTTTTCCACGTGCGAGAAGGACGTAGTTACATTCGCCCTCGACTATTCCTGAGGTCCGATTTCCGGGCATCACTATCCCGGTCATGTCCCTGAGCTTGACCCCTTCGGGGGCGAGTTTTGTGCCACGGCGCGTAGTCTCAATCAATTCCATCCTTCTCAGACAAGAGAGCATATTGCGTACCGCGCCCTCGCCCACCCCGGTCCTCTCCGCCAGCTCCTGGCGGCTTATCCTCCCGGACCCGCACAGGCACAGGACGTACAGCATGTGTGCGTCGGTGAAACGGTGCATCCCCCTGGTGCCCAGTTCGGTCCCGGAACGTTCCATCAGGTCCTGGAAGAGGGTCCCGACGAACGGTCTGGGGTATGTAGGAACCCCGCGGTTCTGTGCCATCGTGTTGGTTATATGCGTATCCGTTTCCGTCATACTCCCATCCTCATCTTCCTTATCAGTGAAATCCCGAACACCAGCACGAAGAACACGATCAGGCCGATCTCGACCGCCAGCAGCAGAGTCTGGTCCTTCTGCGGTTCCGGTTCGGTTATCGGCTGCGCATCGAATGCCGACCAGGACCTCAGGACCCCGTCCGATGCGTATATCTTGAATGAATCCACGTCCACGTTGGTGAAAGCGTTCTCGAATCCCTCGAAGTATTCGCAGTGCACCTCCAGTTCGGTTATGTGCTTGCAGTTGCCGAACGCTCCGTTACCAAGGGACCTCATGTTCTCGCCGAGTACTATGAACTCCATGGAGGATGTCCCGGTCGAGGAATAGAACGCATCCTTCCCCACGGTCTCCACCCCGTTCAGGTCGACGAACTGGAGTCCGTCGCAGTTGTAGAACGCCTTGTTACCGATGGTCCTGACGGAATCCGGAAGACTGATGTCGGTGAGCCTCGGACAGTTGCCGAAGCAGTCATCGGGTATTGCAGTGATACCCTTCCCGAACGTCACGTTGGACAGGCTAGCACATCCGTAGAATGCGCTTGCTCCGACGGTCCTGACGGAGTCGGGAATCGTGAATCTGGTGAATGCCTTCCCGTCGCATCCCGCGAACGCACCGCTGCCTATGAACACCAGTTCGTCGGAGAAGGAGACGTTGGACAGGGACTGACACCCGGCGAACGCCTGGTCCCATATGTACACCACCGAATCGGTGATGTAGAGGTTGGAGAAGGTGGAACCGTAGAAGGCGCGGGTCTGGATGCCCTTGATGTGGCTGCTGAGCTCCATGGTCGCGATGTTGTAGGGGTCGCTGAATACCAGCTGGTACCTGGTCTTGACGGCGGCATCCCTGGAGAACATGAACGCCGCATCGCCGATCTGCGTAATCGGATAGGAGGTGCCGCTGACGGAGACGGAATCGGGGACCTGGACGTACGGGCCCGAGACGTACCTGTGGATGACCGCCTCGTCGTTTATTATGTAATACGTGAAACGGAACGTGTCCTTGCGGTAGGATCCGTTGTACTCATGGATCTCCAGGTCGTCCTCGCCTATCGCCCATCCTGTAGCATCGGGACGGTGGTGGACGGTCACGCCAGCGGGGACCGCGCCCTCGAATGTCGGGGAGTTGCCCAGGAAGTAAACATCCTTGATTCCGGCATTGGACCAGGCCAGCCATGAGAAGTGCCTGACGGTCACTGGAATCACTGCGGAAGGTGCGTTCACCACACCGTTGAGCGCTCCCGCGTCCATGATGTCGAGAGTGCATCCTCCGAAGGAGGATGGTACGAAGAGAACGCCGCCCATGTTGTCCAGTGTCATGGATACGAGGGTGGAGTTGCCGGTGATCCCCGAACCGGAGGTGGTGAATTCGACCTCGCCGTACGGACAGACGACGATCTGCCTCACGATGACCTCGTCGGTGGTACCGACGGCATAGAACTGCATCAGGTCGGTGGAGAAGGTCACGAACCTGCCGTCGTAGGACGGCTCGATATGGGTGGTGGCTCCGGATGAGGTTATGTTCCATACGTCGGCGTGTACGCCCTCCCCCAGCTCCAGGAGCAGGGAGACATCGGCGGTGACATTCAGGGACTTCAGATCCATGACCGAAGCTCCGTCGACGCGGAGGTTGAGACGGTAGAAGTTGCTGTAATTGACCTTCTTCAGTGCTGACGATATCTTGACGTTGAAGGGTCCGTTCTGTACCGAGAAGGAGAGTTCGTCTCCGTCGCCTATCACGGTCAGGATCGATGAAAGGCTCATTGTGAACGAACCGCGGGGAACGATGACGATTGCTTTCGCATCGCCGCCGTGCTCAGCTATCAGAGCGGAAACCGATGCCTTGTCGATGGATACCGCAGTGGCGTTGGGATACTGGGAGAGATCGCATATCACAATCTTTCCATCATACTTGGTTGCCGCATGTGCCAGCGCTGCTGTGAACGATACGGATACCGTATCTCCGGACATGTTGCCGTCGGTGTCGCGGGGAGCGTTGTATGCTCCTGCTATTTTTGAAACATATACGGTGGTGTCGCCGACCACGATGTAGTTGGTGTCATACTCCTTGGTCAGGGCTGAATCGCGGTACATCTTCGCAAGGGCGGAACTGTGGAACACGTCCAGCGGGAGAGTGCCTCCGATGGATGACCCGTACTTGACGGGATAAATGCCCACGGTGCTTCCGTTCTCCATGAAGGTCAGGGTGTACTCCCTGGCCTCCGGTTCGAAGTATGCGTAAGCGTAGGTGATGTCGGTGATGTTGTCCAGATCCACCGGAACGTAGTTATTGGGGGTGATGCTCCATCCCACGAACGAATACTGGTATCTCACGGTGGGATCCCTGGCGGGATCCGCAGGAAGTACCGCCGCAGTGCCGTATTCGGTCGATGAAACGGATATCGGAGAACGGTCGTAGTTGAAGAATTTCACATCGTAGGAACGGGTGACCGGCGTGAACACCGGTTTGACAGTGATGCTGTCCGTGACGGTGGTCAGATCCTGATCCCAGTGGTCGAACACGTAATCGTACTGCTGATTGCTCAATTTGCTGGGTACCCCGTCGTAAGTTGCAGCGGAACCCGGGGAGACGTACTCCTTCCTGATCAGCTTGTCGTCCTCGGTGAGGTAGGTCACGCACTTCATGTCGGGAGTGATATCGACGAAGGTCGCAGTAAATGCCGTATCCTTCGTTATGGCTGCGGTGGTGTCTCCCCACCCTACGAATCCCTTACCGTCGATGGAAGGTTCAGATACCTCGGACATGTCCACCTGCTGACCGTATCTGACCTGCTGGGTCTTCCATACGGAGCCGTTCGGGAGCTTGAAGGTCACATCGAGGATGTTCTTCATGACCATGATCGTATCTGTCTCCGGATTGGGCTCGGGGCCTCCCCTGTCCTGCACGTAGCCGTCGCCGTAGGGGTCGGGTGTCGATATCAGATAGATGCATTCCACGTACGGATACACTGCGGGATCGTAGTATCCGAGGGTGTAGCTGTTGAACGTCCACTGGTGGTCTATCCAGCAGAACTGGTTCCAGAAAGCCCAGATGTTGTCCCCCAGATTATCGTTGCCGAGGCCGAACATGGTATTGATCCAATCGGCCACGTCGTTGCCCATGCCGTCGTTGCCCGTGTATGTATCTATCTCCCCGGGCCAGTTGGCGTTGATGGCGTTCTTCAGGACCTCTCCCATGCTGGATCCCTCGGCGCTGATCCAGAATCCCTGCTCCCTGATCTCGGAGGTGAAGACGGATTTCACGTGCTCGTTATCCGGGGAGAACCCGTTGGCGAACCTGATGAAGATGTATCCTGTGGAAACGGGTTTGAAGTTCGGTTCGGAGTAGACGATGCTGCCGTTGACCTTGCTCATGGTGGAGATGGTGACGCAGTAGGTCGTGCCGGACATCATCCTGTCGTTGGATGCGGAATTGAATGCCTGCATGCTCCATCCGGAGTTACCGGGTGCGAGCCACTGGAACACCCTCCAGTACTGGTCGTCGGCTGCGGATGCTGTACGGCCGTCAACCGATTTGATGGCGGTCATGGTCTGGTTCAGTTCCATACTGCGGCCCTGCTGAGCCAGGGCCTTGTTGATCGCTTCCCTCACGGTCTGCACGTTGCTGACGGTGGATTTTGTATAGGTATCGTCCTCGTTGAGGATGTAGACGTTCACATCATCGCAGATCTCCGCCGAGGAATCGTCGCTGTTTATGACTACAGCTACCGCTGCAACTATCGCGAACAATGAAAGTGCCAGCAGTATCTTCCTCATGGTATCACTTGATGTATCTCTTGGGGAGGACGTAGATCTCCCCGTCCACGTCGAGACCGACACGGGCATCCACCTCGTAGACCTGTCTGATGAGGTCCTCGGTGATGACCTTCTTCGGATCCCCGATTGTCACGATAGATCCTTTCTTCATGATGATGCAGATGTCGCAGTACCTCGCCATGAGGGAGATGTCGTGCTCCGCGACGAGGATGGTCATGTCCTTGCGGGCCATGTTCTGCAGGTATTCCATGACCTCGAGCTTGTACTTCATATCCAGGTGGGAGGTGGGCTCGTCCACCAGCATGAGCTTGGGTTCCTGCACGTACGCTTTAGCAATGAGTGCACGCTGTTTCTCTCCCGATGAGCACAACGCCACCTGTTTCCTCCTGAGATGGTCGAGGCCGAATGTCTTCAGTGCCTCACGGACGGTCTTCTCGTCCTCGGGGGACTCCCACCAGACCTTGTTGACGAAGGGGTATCTTCCCAGCATGACCAGTTCCATGACCGTGGTGCCGAAGAGGGGTCCCGGCTCCGCCGGGACGTTGGCGACCATCTTGGCTATGTCCTTGGCCTTGAAACCGGCGGTGTCCTGGCCGTCGATGGAGATCTTCCCCGTCCAGTTGGTGTGGAGCTTGGAGATGCACTTCATCATGGTGGATTTGCCGCATCCGTTGGGACCGATCAATCCCACTAGCAATCCCTTGGGCAAAGTGAAGTTGATGCCGTGAAGGGCCTCGAAATCACCGAAGCTGATGCGGAGGTCCTCTATCCTGAGAAGCTCCTCGCCGGTGAGACCGGCATCGGAGTTGCGGATGTTGGCGAGTGAATCATCCGTCATAGTCGCGCCCCCTCCTGATGAGCATGTAGGCGAAGACAGGAGTACCTATCAACGCCGTGACCGCTCCTACAGGGATCTCCAGCGGTGCGATGACCGTCCTTGCGACGAGGTCAGCGAACAGCATCAGGCACGCACCGAGAACGATGGATGCAGGCATGATGAGACGGTGGTCCCCACCCATGAGCATACGGCAGGCGTGGGGGATGACGAGACCGACGAAACCGATGACACCTACAAACGCTACGCATACGGAAGTGAGGATGGAAGCAACGACCATCATCTCGGCCTTGAACATCCTGACGTTGAGTCCCAGCTGCCTCGCTTGGTCTTCACCGGACATGAAGAGATTGAACTCCCTGGCCCACAGCATGGCGATGAACGAGATCGCCAGTGCGGGGATGAGGACGAGGAAGGCGTTCTCCCAGGTGATGTTGGCGAAGGAACCATACAGCCACCACATGACGTTGGTGAGATTGTCCTTCTGCAGGGACAGGAAGATCGTCTGGACGGAAGTGAACGCGAATCCGACGATCGTACCTGCGAGGATGTAGTTGGTGGCGGATCCTCCCGCGCCTTCGGCTACGGCGAGTGTGATGCCGAAAGCTATGAGTCCTCCGGCGATGGCGGCCACGGGGATGATGTAGTTGCTGAAGTCGCTGAGTGCGGAGAGGGTGATGCCCATCACCACGATGGCGATGGCGAAGCATCCCGCTCCCGACGACACTCCGGTGATGTACGGGTCCACCAGGGGATTCCTGATGAGTGCCTGGAACATGCATCCTGCGATAGCGAGACCAGCTCCGACGCCTATGGCGGCGATGGTCCTGGGGAGACGGGACTGGAAGATGTACAGTTCCGTGGTGTCGAGGTCATGGCCTCCCTTCTGTATCGCCGATACCAGGGCGGAGAAGGCATCCGTGATGGGGATGATCCCTCCCGATGAGATGGCGATGGAGATCATGAACATCACCGCGCAGATGAATATGCCCACCAGGAGGATGATCGTGAATCTTCTCCTCTTGATGGAGATCTCGCTCCTGTCGTCGTCATCGGCGACCATGTCGTCCTTCATTCCGTTGTATCCTTTCCTCAGGGTGGAGAAGAGCCCTTTCAGCGGGCCCTTTCCCTTGGGGACCTGTCCCTCGGGGGGACCGGCCGTGTCCTGAACGGATGTTCCTTCGTACGGTCCGTTCGGGTCTTCGTTCTCGTTCATTCGTTCACTTCCTTGGTTAATGTAAATTCAATGTCTGTACGCCCATACCGCGACCGCCAGCACCACGAACACGGATGCGATCATGGCAATCCACGAGGGATGTGCCAGACCCTGCGACTGGTACTCTATCTCCCCGCTCTTCGCGCGTTCGTTGCCGGAGGTCTCGGATATCACGTATATCGCTCCGTAATCGTTGCCCACCAGCACTTTACCATCAACTACGGTGGGACACACCATGCTGTAGGCGTTGCCATTGTAGGGAGATACCCTGCACTTCCAGACGACGTTCCCGGTGTCCGCATCGATGCACCAGACGTTGCCTCCGTTGGCTCCCTCGGTACCGGGGGAGTAGTCCATGCTGTACACCCTTCCGTCACAGAATGTCGTTCCGCCGATGGATAAAGCATCGGTCTGCCTGCACCACAGCATACTGCCGTCGGATACCCACATGGAGTAGTATCCGCTCACCAGGTCCACGTCCTGATTGGTGACGGAGTCCCTGATCTTCTGTTCGGGGAGGGCGGAGACGTAGCAATAGAACCTCTCGCCGGAGACGACCGGCCTTCCGCACCTAACATCCTCCTTCCAGATAACGGAGCCGTCGGTGACGTCTATGAGCATTATCCCGCCTCCGGCGGAGCTCATCTCTCCTCCGGAGTAGCATACCAGTGCTTTCCCTCCGGGGCATACTGTAATGGATGAGACCTGGCCGACCTTGTTGCCATTGGTGTCGGTGACGCTCTGAACCCAGATCTTGGACCCGGTGAGGCCGTCGGCACAGATCAGCCCGCCTCCGTAGTTGCCGATCATCACGTATTTCGTACCGTTGTAGTCGCAGACCACCGGGGGATGGTAGTAGAAGCATCCCCTGTACTCGTCGTCGGGCTTGTAGGTCCAGACCTCCTTGAATCCCTTCTCCCTGTCGATGGAGAAACATCTGAGGAGACCGTCGGAGGTACCGAAGTAGAGGACACCGGAATCGTAGACGGTGTTGGTCATCCCTCCCTCCAGATGGATCCTGTCGCTAGAGACGGAGGAATCGGTCTTCCTGGGGATGTAGGTGGTGAGTTTGGACCCCTTGCAGATATCGCCGTCATCGCCCGAAGGGGCGAGCTCGGCGATCGCTTCGCCGGTGAAACGGTCGAAGCAGTACATGTGCCAGTTACCTGAAGTAACTATGATTAGATTGCCCACGATGACGGGGGTGGTGATCTCCGTGTTCCCCGAATTGGAATAGGTCACGGACCACAGCAATTCTTGATTCACGGGATCGAGACAGTTAATCCTCGCCAGTGCGTCCATTCCCACGGCACCGTACTTCCCGGCGACGGTGTGATATATCATCCCGTCAGCGTAGAGTATGGATGAGTCGACAGCACCGGCGTAGGTGTTGGTCCATTCCAGCGGGGTGGCGACGGTCTCCGGTCCGTACGAGGAACTCACACCGGATGAGGAGGAGTCGCCGCGGTAGGAGGTCCACACATCCCTGTAGTCGGGATTGGAGACGGGGATGACAGTGTCGTTGGGGTAGTATCCCAGGGCCAGGAAGCCGTTGGAATACCTTTCGGTGACATCTGTGGTGAGGAATTCCCATTCAACCGTGTTCCATGCGTATAAACGCCAATGGCAGGCCTGTCTGTTCACTCCCGTACCCACGGTGACCTCCGAAACGCCGTCCACAGAAAGGACGGTCCTCTCCCCGTCTCTGTCGCCGAATCCGACACGGGAACCGAGGGTGTTGGTCAGCATGGCCTCGATGGTGTTCCCGGACACGATATCCTTCCATTCGGTATGACCGTTGCCGAAGTCCACCAAGAGGGCGTCGGGAACGGTCTGGGCATCATCTGCCGAGGAGCTGTCCAGCACCAGAGGTACCGAACAGAGCATCAGCAGCACCGCCATCAGGGAGATCAGTCTCTTTGCCATTCCAACAGCCCCTGTGCTTTCACGTACCTCAGATACCCGTTGTCGGGATCGTTGTACGAATCGTTGTAATACTTCACGCCCACCACGTCGGTGGGGTCCTCGTTGATGAAGGATTCCGGGTCCATGATCTTGGCCAGGAGCTCCAATGACTCCGGGAGCCTGGCGCCCGCTCTCGAGAGCAGACTTGCCGCATCCCCGGAGAAAACGTACACCTCGCCGTTGGTGTAGGCGGGGGTGCGCTTCCACATGTCGTTGAAGTGCGATACGAGAGTACGGTACTCCCTCTGGGAGGTTATCTGCTCCGCGTCGTGTATTATGATGATTATATCCGGCTGCCTCTCATAGACGGCCTCCTTGGAAGCCATGAACCAGGAGTTGGAGTCGTTGGCGAAGATATTCCTGGCGCCGAGGGACTCCAGCATGTTGGTTATGTACGTTCCGGAACCGGCGGTGTAGGGGGAGTCGCTGACTCCGAGAGCAACGAACACCTTCTTGTCCTGGAGGTCGGCGATGCGGCAGACGTTGTTGATCGCTTCGGATACATCGGTGATGTAGTCGTTGCCCCTCTCCGGGAATCCCAGTGCAGAGGCGCAGATCCACAAATTCTTGAGGAGATCGTCGGTGGTGACCGCGTTGTACAGAACGACGCAGTTTATGCCGGACTTCCTGAACTTGTCGGCCATGGTGACGTGCTCCCCGGTACCTCCGTCCAGGAACACTATGTCTGGATTCTCTGCGACTACCTTCTCGAAGTTGGGGTCGGTGTAACCTCCGACGATAGATATCTTACCGCTCCTCTGAGCGGACACGAGCCCGTTGGGGTAGTCGCTGTACCTGTCGGTACCCACTATGTAATCCAATCCGCCTACGGCACAGACGGTCTCGGTGACGGAGGGGGCGAGGGTGACTATCTTGAGATCTTCGCCCATGGGGTTCTTCCCGAGCTTGGCGTAGCTGTAGTAGGTGAATCCCGTCTGGTCGACGGCGGGCATCATGGCGCTGCCCGCACCTGTGCGGGCCCAGGAGATGATTTTCTCCTTCGATACATCGTATCCAGAGGGATCGGCGACTGGGGACCAGTTCCCGGAGGGATCGAGGACGTACATCCCCCACTCCACCTTCTCCAGTTCGGTCTTGCTGTTCACGGAGTATACGGAACCGTCGGGATTCTTCACGACGGGGTAGGATCTCTCGGCACAGGCCGCGTCGAGGGCCTGGTCGCCGGTCATCCCCTCAGGGAACTCCATCTCTATCCAATCCACTTCGTAGTAACCGAAGTCAATCATGACCCCCTGTTTCGCATCGACGGAGTCAGCGGTGAAACCTATGACGGAGATTCCCGTGACTGCGAGGATTGCGATTATCCCCGCGGACACGAGTTTTATTGTTGACGCCTGCATCGGATCCGCTTCGTTTCTTTATCAGGCCCTTCTCCTCATCACGAACACGGCACCGAGAAGTGCCAGCACGGCGATCGCACCGATTCCTGCGTAGAGGAACATGCCATTGTTGCCGCCGTTGTTCCCGCCGTCGGAGGGATCCTCGGAGGATTCGGACTCGTACCCTATAGCGTAGATGGACAGGTGGTCCGCGTCGAAGGATACGACGCCGTCCTGATAGGAGACGTTAGTGGCGTAGGTCTTCTTTCCGTAGTCGTCGATCCTCCAGGCCTTCAGTTCCTTTCCGTCCTGGGTCGTGATCTCACAGGTGACTGATAGTCTGAACGTTCCGAAGTCGTGCTGTTCTACATCGCCACAGGTAAGGTTGATGGTGAAGACCTTGGCGTCTCCGACGGCGGACTGCTGTTTGGCTGTCATCTTCGCACCGGACTCGGCAGAAAACTTCACGTTTCCTCCGGCTGCGACGAGGTTCTTCAGGGTATCGGCACCCATGGAGATCGTCACGGAACCCGTATCCATCGCCATGCTGGCTCCCGCTTCCGCTGCGGATGTGACGGACTTGGCGTTGACGATCGCTCCGGCATTGATTACGATCCCGTTCACGGAAGAATCGTCCGTAGCTGCGGAGATGAGCCCGGAAACATCGACAGAACCGTTTTCGTCGAGATTGATGACCACGGAACCGTTCTCGCTGACGATATTGAAATCGGCCTGCTTGCTCTCATAGACCGTCTCAGTGTCTGAACTGACGGGATTGACGGAATCTCCCACATAATGCTCCACAGTCACCTCAGAAACGTCATATGATGCGTACTCCGTCCTCACAATGTAGGTGATGTCCTTTACATTCAGGATGTTGTCCTTCACCGACTCGGTGGAGTTTACCCTTATCACTCCTATGTCGAGTCTGGCGGTGATCGTTTCGGAATAGTATTCCGAATCCACCTTCAGCACACCGTTCTCTTCGAAGATTTCCGTCCTTTCGATGACATCGGAATCGTGACCATCCATCGTGAGTCCAGTGTATCTTGATTCGGCGGTGTTCCTCACCGAGACAACATTATCCATGGAATCCTTCACGGTCTCGGTGACGGCCCTTTCTATTGCTATATCCGTCTCCTCCGTCCTCGATTCCGTATGGATCGTTCCGCCGCTTTCCGTTGCATCGGTCCTGATTGATACGGTGATGGTCTTGCCGTTTTCGACGGTTACCTTGGGGAGAACGTTGACAGATATTAGGTGCTGAACACCTTCGATATCGACAGTGATCGTGGCGGTCTTCTCCTTCAAACCAGTCACGGTCAGCATATTCCCCACTCTGGTGACCTGGATAACCGTTTCGTCAGAAACCGAATATGTCGATTCCATCAGTTCGGGAAGTGCGATTGTTATCGAGGATTCTCTGTTCACCTGTTCAATGGGCTTTATCTTAACATCGTTCGCCGAAGGGGGTGCATCGAGATAATACCACGCGCAGCCGATGGAATCCTTGATGGTGGATAAATCGCTGAATGATGCTTTCTTACAACCATCATTAAAGTAGTACCAGCCTTTCTGCCCATCTTCGGGAAGAGTCATGGAGGACGATTTCTCCAACAGAACAATCTGACGGAATGTGGATTCTGTGACCCCGTTCTTGTATGTTCCGGAGTAGGTACCGACGGAGGGATTCGTAACAAGGACCCATGTGTTCGTGACCTCGTTCAATCCGTAGATAAAGTATTCCTTGCCACCTATCGTAGCGTTTCTGCCACTGATTTCGATGGTCGGATATATTTTTTTCAAAACGTCCTGAATGTTCTTGCCACATGCAGTTTCGGATTGTGCATAGCCACCTTCCACAGTTATTACGTTGATGCGATATTTGTCTGCAGGAACATAGCAATCGATGTATCCGCTGTCCACGTAGAACAACAATTCACCATCGGGTCCGGCACGAATACATTGGGAACACCAATCAGTGCGGGCTATAGCTAGCTCTGTACGTGGTTTTAATGACCATACACCGTTAGACCATTCATCAGTAAAGACATATAATGCCTGGCCTGCTGCATTGTAAGGAAGCATATAGATGAGAATCTCCCCCTCTTCTGCATGAGCCGTATTGACCACTATGCCCCCATGGGTCATCGCGCTACTCACTGACTCCCTGGGTACTGGTTCACCGTTGGATTCGATCTCATACGCGATCATCTTCGACCCGGCATCATCTGATCCGCCAAGTGTATCTGTTTCTAATGCTCTTACATTCAGATAACCCCTTCCGTTGTAAATAACCAAACCAGAGGCTATGCCTCTAAACTCATTACCCTCTGGATCTTGAATATTTTTATATGACGGTTCCTGAAACGCTCCAGTTTCAAAGTCAAATTTAACCCACATGAGAGAGGATCTCTTGTCCTCCAGCCCAGTTACGACTCCGCCGAACAATCCTGCTGTGTACGCAGTCAAGTAGAAATATCCATCGTAGTAAGTAAGCCACCCATCATCCCAGGGCATACCCTCGAAACCAGTTAACCGGCAGGTTACTGACACCTCGGTTTTGATATTGAATGCAGATATTGCTCTATAACCAACTGCTCCAGTATGCATATCCGCCTGAAGGAAAAAGAACCAATCTCCTATGAATAATACATTGGAAAACTGACCATACTGAGCAAAAACATTAAATCTAGCACTACTTGTAAAGAGATTCTGTTTAACGTTATTTACCAAATCGCTATCTCTGTCGGCCGAGGTCTTGTACATCGTGTAATAGCTGTTGCCTACATCGAGACAACCATAGAAGTATCCCTCATGATAAGATACAAACCTTAAGTTTGATGGAATATCATAAAGATAATTTAAATCCAAATCGTATGCTTTGTATCCTACAGTATCGAAGATTATTCCATTTCCATAACTTAGGTAGTGATAGTAATCAACGGTATATCCAGTCGAAGTGACAAAGTTGATTATAGAACCGCTTTCCATATCAAGAGCATATAACCTGGGACCTGCACGGACATATGCAACATGATCTACTATAAGCGGAGTGCAAGGCATCCCCGTCCACATTCCTCCTGACTTGTCTAGAAGGGTACTCTTAAAAGACCATGCCAACACTAATTCGTCTTCCGAATCTGGTAAATCATCTACATCAACGATATTGATTAATTCCTGAGAGGTAGAATAGTTACGAATGATTACAGTGAGATTGACAGTTCCCTGCACCGAGGTAATTGTTATCTTATTGAGATTAGTTGAATAAACGGCAGAACCTTCAATCTGCCAGGAAAGGAATTCATAACCTCTGTTCGGAATGTATTGGAGAGTCAATTCGCCTGTGAAATCCCCCCCGTTGTAATCGAGACCCGTGGTGTTGTCTACAAGCCGCCCGTGGTCGTAAGACACTTCGATGACATTTGCTGGATCAGCATCAGTACCAGGAGCATCGATTATCACGATACTGGACGAGGCCATTATGAATACCAGCATCAGTGCCATGGCAGTCTTTTTGTTTGTTCTCATTTTCTCCTCCTAAAGCGTTTGACATCACCAATTGGGGGGCGGTGCAACTGTTTGAAAGATGTTTGGAGGGGTTGCCCCCTCTGTTGAAGTTTATGCCTTTCTGCGGTAGTAGTTGAATCCGACGAGCATCGACAGAGCGATTCCGACCACTATCAGGAGACCGAGGTACAGCATGAACGTGGCACCCGAATCCTCCGAGACGGACTCAGCAACAACCACATAGGTGGAGTTGTGGGTGGTCTCGAAGGTCACGCTGTCGGAGGCGTGGGATATGACCCTCATCTTCTCCAGTGCGGATCCGTTCTGCCAGTACACCGCGGGGACTTTACCCTTCTCCGGGGTATAAGGCAGGGTCACCTGCATCTTCCCGGTTATGGGCTGGTCGTCGGCCTTGGTGACGGTGACCTCGTACGCACGGGCAGCACCGTCGACCTCCGCGGTGTTGGGGATCTCCTCCACTTTGGTGATGACGGTGGTTCCCGCTCCAATCGACGAAGTGTCCTGGATTACCACGGAGATGTTCTCGTCCACGGTGACCGTGACCGTCTTCGTGTCGGCAGGGATGACGAACGCATCCGTATCCTTGTCCAGGACGACCTCGGTCTTCCCGGATTCGTCAACGGTAGCGTTCATCGCAGCCCACACAGCGCTGATGGTCAGATCCTTGGCGGGAACGGTACTCGGTATCTCCTGGTCCCACTTGACAAAGGTAAATCCCTCCTTGGCGGGATCCGCGGGAGCGGTAACCGCAGTGCCATAATCCTGAGTGATCGCTGCCACCTCAGAGCCTCCGAGGGTATCGAAGGTGATGGTGTAGGTATTGACCGCCCACTGCGCCACGTACGTTGTGTTACCTGCGGGCATGATTGAGGGGAATGCAGGTTCCCATCCGACAAAGGTGTACCCTACCCTGACGGGGTCCGCCGGGGCGGTAACCACTGTTCCGTACGCCTGTGTTATACCATCCACCGCACTTCCCCCGTTGGAATCGAAGATGATGGTAGATGTGGCGTTGATGAACTTCGCCGTCAGTGCCCTATCCGCGGATATGCTGAAAGTGTACTCGGTCTGTGCCGAGACCCTCTCGCTGCCAGAGAACCAGCCGTCGAAGAGGTAGCCTTCAGCAGCCGAGGCATTGAGGGTCAGCGTGGTACCGGAGATATAGTCCCCGGCACCGTTCACCGCCCCCGCACCGGCAGGAGATACCTCGGTTGATACGGAATACAGTGTCGCCAGTCTGAGTTTGCAACTCGCATCCCATCCGCTGGCATGGGCAATGACAAGATAGGTCGCACTGGAATCCAGGGATTCACCCAGATTGACCATCGCATCCTTGCCGCCCGCGGAGAGTGCTTTGGTTCCTCCACTTCCGGTCACGTCAACTATATACAGCCCCGGTCCGGGATCGGCGTCGAGCCTGACGGTCAGCGTGGTGCCGCCGTTGTACTCGACAGCCATCCCGTTGTTCTCCTCAGTGATCCACCTTTCGGATACCGCATCAGACATGTCTGATGACGGCCCCAGCACAGCTACCGCTAACATAACGGCGAACAGTGCCGAGACCGCCAGGACCGTCTTGTATCTCATCGGCAACCCTCAGGGCTTGAACACGGCCTGTATCTCCGATACGGACATGATCACGGGCGAAGCGACGATTACGGTCTTTTCGGCTCCCGAAGAGGTATCATTGAAGGAGTAGTTCGCGTACCCATAAACTAGGTATGCCCCGTCCACATTGAGGTAGAACTCTCCCATCACGAAAGAGGTCTTTCCGGTACCGAGCGCTATGTCACAGTCGTCAACACCAGTGGTCTGACCGCTGGTGGTGAAGCACCAGAGATTCTGTTCAGAATCCCAGGTCTTGTACACATAACGTACCGTGAACTTGCCTGCGGTGTCCACGTACCCATTCTCGGCGGTGACGGTCGCCCTGAATCCAGGTGCTCCGTCCTTGGCCACTTCTACCAGAGATACGGCATATTCGGAGGCCTTACCGACATCGATGAATGCCACAGTAACTGTGACATCGGCATCA
This sequence comes from uncultured Methanomicrobiales archaeon, assembly GCA_937892275.1. Taxonomy (GTDB): domain Archaea; phylum Thermoplasmatota; class Thermoplasmata; order Methanomassiliicoccales; family Methanomethylophilaceae; genus Methanoprimaticola. Next base: position 22,493 of record CALAVG010000057.1, read on the forward strand.
TTCATGGAATACACCATCGCGGTCGTATCGGATACGGAAACGACATATGCTCCCTCAGTAGAGGTGCTGAACGTTGCCTTCTCGAACTGGCCGGGGATCACGGTTATCAGCCCGTAAGAGCCTATGGCGTTGGATTTGGTCCAGAACGCTTTGCCGTTGACATCTCCCGTAACCGCAAGAGTCCAAGAGGACTTCTCGATCGGAGAGAACGAGGCCTCCAGAGCAATGATGCCGATTTCATCTGCGTCGTTGACACTGACGATGTATTGTGCACCGAGCAGTGTACCGCCAATCGCCCATCCGTTGAAGTTCTGATCATCCTTCGCCTCCGTCGGGAGAGTGATGACACTACCAGGAGCCAATCCGGAAATAGAATCCTTGACGGAATCGTCTACTACGAAATTGACCGTACAGGTATCGATTCTGAACTTTGCGTACAGGGTTAAATCAGCAGTAACATTCTCCCCTTTGTATTCAATGGACATCTCTGGGTTGGTAAACCAGCCCACGAAAGTCAGACCTAAAGGCGGGTTAGGTACCGCCGCATAGGGGGCATCTTTCTGAATCGCTTTGTATGATGCGACTCCGTTAATGACCTTAGTCAAAAGTACCTGGTCACCCCCTATTTGGTTGAACGTCGCTGTAGCATTTTCATCCAATACAAACCTCGCACCTTGCAAATTTTCGTGAACTTGTCCACGTGTACTCGCTGGCACTTTAGTTCCATCAGACAGCTTGAGCGTTACCATCTGAAATGTACCTGGAGTATTGCTAGTAAACGAATAGTCAGGGAACTTGATGTATTCAAGACTGGACAACCCATTGAATAAACCTCCTCCAATCGACCCTAGTTCCGAGGGAAGAATAATCACTTTCAGGTTTGACTGATTCTTGAGGATGTTATTTCCGATTGAATCGAGTGAACTGGGAAATACAATCTCTTTTAGCGTTGCTGATTTATCACCCGAGAATGCAAGGTTTCCGATAGTTCTTGCTCCATCCGATATTGTAATCTTGGATAAGTGGCAGTCCGCAAATGCATACGCATCCACAGACGCAGCGATAGTAACTTCTCCCGTCTTCTCACGCGGACAGAAAAGAACAGTCGTGAGTCCCTTATCATAGAGGATACCATCCTTTGATGCAAAGGACGGGTTATCTGGATCCACTTCAATTTCTGAAAGACCCGTTGGGAATGTTGAGACGCCCGTATCCATTACGGTGATGGTCGTAAGACTCGCAGGCAACACCATCTTTCCCGAAATCGGACAATCTTGGAATACCATCCTCCCTATACTTTCAACACCTGAACCTAGATCGAAAGAAACCAAAGAGGTACATCCATCGAAAGCATATTGTCCAATAGCCTTGGTGGTATCCGGAATACTAATTGTAGTTAATGCCGTACAGCGCCTGAAAGCACACTCTCCAATTCCCTGAACATTTTTCAGATCTATCGATGTCAGACCAATACAGTCTTCAAACATATGTTCTCCAATCGACTTGAATGCCGGATCGAAAGAAACATCGTTGAGGACCGCACACCTAGTGAACGCACCCGTACCAGAACTTAAGATTGCACCAGGCAGTGCTATCGACTGAAGGCTGCTGCAATCCGCGAATGCATAATTCCCGATAATTTCCAATTGTGGGGAAAGGATTACACTATTAAGTGATGTGCACCATTGGAATGCACTTGCCCCGATGTGTTCCGTTTTAGAAAGATTGACCGAACTCAATTGGTCGCATCTTTGGAAAGCACAAGCACCAATAGTTTCAACATTCTCCAGGTTAATCGATGTCAAACTGGATTTGTGAAGATTACTATCAGCACAGAAATAATCGGGAAGTTCCTTGATTCCCTCCCCCAGTACAACGGTTGCCAGTGCATGGTTGTCTTTAAAAGTATTGGCACTCATAACAAGCTGGCTGTTAGATATTATGGTGACCTTCGTCACGATAGTGTTCTCTTCGAACTGATTAAGTGCGTTAACGTAATAAGTTTTGTCGTTTTGGACTACTGTCGCTTCAATGGTTACTTCCGAGGAGGTTCCGTCCCAACCTGCTGTTGCAGTATTGCCAGAATCGGACTCATACAATTCATAAGTAACCCCCCCCCCTGTATATGTCACGGCGGGGTCGGCAGAAGATTCATCTGAACAGTACTGACTAATGCCTATTGTAACCAATAAAGACAAAACTAGTAGCCCAAGCAATCTTCTGCCCGAGATAACAATCACCTCTGATATTCATTGATTCCAACAATCCCCTCAGTGTAGCAATAACCACACTTCATCGGGGTGTTGATATGATTCAGATGCTTTTGATCCTCAGGCAGCCGGATATCCGGGGAAGCTGGGCATGGTGTTTGCGTCAGGTGATCCCCAGAAAATCATTCCGATGTACGATTCACCAGCAGTGGTGATGAACTCCAGAGTGGTGTTATTGAATGCCCAAGCATCAGGAGATCCGCTGACTGCGTGATACTGGGCCCAATAATACCAGACTCCGCCACTTCCGGGATAGGACTCAAGACCAAGGAGATCTTCAATCCAGCCGTAGTTGCTGAAGTGGTTGCTCCATCCGTTCTGGGTGAAATACCACTGGAGTGCGGTGAGTGCATTGAAATTGGCATCCGAAAGACCGGTCTGAGTCTGAGTCACAGTCACCCAGAATCCAGTGTTGAAATCACTGATATTGTAACCACTAGGCAGAGTGGCTCCACTAATGATGTAATTATCTACCAGATAGTTGTATGCGGTGGAATCAATCTTGAAGTAATAATGGAAGGAAGTCGCAGGAGTGCTAGCACTGAGGTAAACCACTATTACAGCAGATGCGGTGTAAGTAGTGTCCCCAACAGTAATAGTGACCACGATTTCGATGGTTGCAACAGTCTTGCCCTGAGGCAGAGTGCCTGCGGCAACAGTATATGTTCCGTCGTTGTTGTTTATGAGCGAAACAAAGGTGGTTCCGTCATCCAGATCATGGAGAGTCCACACAGCACCGCTGGGGCTGACTCCAGTGGGCGTAGATGCGATCCACAAATCGACAGATGTGGGTGTGCCGGTCGTGTAAATTACGGCACTGTCTTTGTTCAAAGCCATTCCAGGCGAATTTCCTGTCAGTGCATCTGAATCCTCAGATGCCATGAAAGGAATCGCACAGGTCACCATGAGTATGGCAACCAAACCTGAGAGCAGTATTGATGCTTTCCCATTCATTGTATCACCTAAGTGATGTGATGGCGTTCGTCCTCCATGTACCTCCCCGGCCCCGTCGGAACGGTACCGTTCGGATACACTCGGACCTACCATCCAACTATCGAATGTCTTCGCAGCATATAAACATTATTTTTGGGTAATTTCTTACTTACTGTGGCATAATCCGCTTAGAATATATTTTCATTATTTAAATATCGTATATAAATCATATTTAAAGAAAACACTATTTTACAATGAATTTTTTATGGATACATCAGTAGTACTCCATAATTTTATTATAATGTCCTTGCCTATCCTCCCCCATCACCATGTTCCGCATCCTCGATCCCCCTCCCCGCCCCAAGCCCTACGGCGACGCCGACGCCGTGCACATCCTGGAGATCCTGGAAAGACATCTCGGCTCCGGGAAGAGGACGGGCAGGGACGAGGTCATCGACGCCGCGGGCCTCAGCGAGGGCTACACCCGCCTCATCCTCGGGAAACTGGAGGGGATGGGGTTGGTGGACGTCTCCCCCAGAGGGATGATCGTCACCCCCCTGGGATGCGATCTCCTACGGACCCTGGGATTCTCGCTCATGGAGATCGACCATACAGATTCCGCAATAGGGACGTACCAGGTCGCGCTGCTGCTGAAAGGAAAGGCAAAAATGATCGAGAAGGGTGTGGAGCAGAGGGATGCCGCCCTCAAATCGGGCGGCGACGGATGCACCACCATCATCCTCCGCGACGGGGAGCTCGTACTCCCTCCGGACTGGAGCATCGACGAGCATTCCCCGGAACTGGCGGCGCAGATTCGCTCCCACGGCATGGAGGAAGGGGATGTGGTGCTCATCGGAGGCAGCAACACCGGCAGGAGGGAAGCAGCCGTGGCGGCCAACTCCGCGGCGCTGGAGCTTGTAGGTTGACACCTAACGCTCTATGAATATTACGATGACAGACCGTTCTGCCAAAGGATACTTTAAATAATCGATAGAAGATAGATAACTGTCCTGGTAAGCCCCGCAGAGTTGGCCGCTATCGGAGTGGCCCTTATAACCTGCGGGCGAAGGATATTTTGTCTTCTATCGTGGACAGTTTAGTGTCACCGTGTTCGTATTTGGCTCTCACGGAACCGGCAACGAAATCTACCAGCTGCAGACACGGTGTGCTCTTGGAATCCCTCTTCCTGACATCGAGGGGATTCACACCCGACCTGACGGAAGAATCGCGGACAATCTCCCTGAACCTTTCCGTCGAGATGAACCTGTTGTTGTCAAGATAGACCTTGACATCCCTGCAATTAAGGCGGGATAGGGCATCATCGACGACCTGGCATACCATCCTGTCATAGAGCTCGTTTCCGTACATAGGTGCATTTGACAATGGCTTGTTCTTTTTGATGACGGAATAGACAATACCGAATCTGCACTGGCTCATCGCTTCGAACAGCTCCAGAATCTCGTCCTCATCGGAATTATACCACTTGTGTTCCTTCCCGTCCTTCGGAATCGTCTTGTAAGCGCTTTTGAGATTACGCGTCCTGGGGAGGATCATGGCCGCCATGGCGAAATACTCGGAACCGTGAGGGCCCAAATCCCCGGATTCGTCGATAACCACGATGTCTGTCATTCTGTCATCGTTCCCGATTAACGTGTTACTATAATGAATTACCCGTTTATCCATGATAACCCACTGCTACGCCGACAACGAATAGACTCGGGTCGGGCGGTGACGGGTTCACCACCATGATCCTCCGCAACGGAGAAAATAGAAGATGAAATGAATAAAAGAGCATATCCTGTCACAAAACTACCCCTATAAACAGTCAGATATGTCTTTAAGTATCCGATATCCAATGGGCATACATCCTGATAAGACCCGTAAGCCGGCCGCCATGGGTGGCCATTAATCCTCACTTATGCATCGATTTGATAACAAGGGGTTCACTGGATGTTTACCCCGAGGGCTTCGAAGAGTTCCCTCTGGGCCTTGGTGACCTCGTTCAGTCTCCATTTCCCGCCGATGCACGAGATCTTCAGCTTCTTCAGGGTGTTCAGCACGTCCGGGACCCAGTAATCTCCCGCCAACCCCTTTTCCTTCAGCAGGTTTATCAGCGTCAGCCTGAGCCTTAGGGACAGGAAGTTCACCAGGAGTCCGCCTTCGGCGGAATCCTGGTCCGATTTACCTGTTATGCCCACGAACAGATCCGACTGAAGCTGCGAGAAATCATATTCCACTCCGTTCCTGAGACGGTACTGCATCAACAGGTCCAGCCAATGCTTGTCCGACGTCGTTATCACCGCGAACCTTCCGCAGGCGTTCTCCTTGGCGGATATCGCATTGCGTTTCCTCGTCACCACGGTCTTCCCGTTGCCGTCCGCGGCGAATTCCAGCAGGTCCGCGGTCTGCTGTTCCGTGCGTGTGAGCTTCTTCCTGGCGAAACGGTCGTATTCCGTACCGGACAGCCTGTTCTCGAGCTCCCCGATCCTCGAATACAGCGTGGCGATCTCCTTTGTACGCTTCGAATCGTCCTGGAACACCAACGCCCTGATCGCCCCCGCGTCCCCCTCGGAGGCTTTCACCAGTCCGTCGTCCTCAAGTCTCACGAATGTCTCGTATCCCCTCACCACCGACCGTGCCAGATAGTCCGTGTTCAGGGGCGAGTCTATCTCCCTGACGCTCTCTGATAAGAGCAGCTTGGAGATGTTCACACGTGCAGGTATCGGCACGGTGAACCCCATTCCGCGTTCCAGCATCATCTGCACGTTGCCTATGCTGAAGAATCCCCTGTCCATCTCCAGTTCCACGGGGGAACAGTCCATGGTCCGGAGGTCCGAGACGATGTTGTCCAGTGTGGATACGTCCGCCACCGAACCCGGATAGGTGCGGTAGCAGAACGGGAGGTTGTCCTCCATCGAATGCACCATGCCCAGATTGAACTGTCTGGATCCGGTGAGGTGGGTCTTCCTTCCTACCTCCGCATATTCGAGGTCCTCGGAATCCGTGCCCAGGCACACTATGTCGAAGATTACGCATCCGCTCTTCGGGGCGAGTTCGTTGAACAGGAGTTCCCTCTGCTCCGAAGCGTGGCCCACGGTCTGCAGGAACCGGCAGACCGACGATTGTTCGAAACCCCAGTCGACACCGAGAAGTTCCCGCAGGTAGGTGTCGTCTATGACATTCTCCATCTGGTTCACGGTCACGGGATCCACGATGCCCAGTATGGCCATGGCCAGCAGCCTCCTTCCGTCCCTCACCCCGTACACGTCATCCAGAGCGGACGTGAGTCCGCTCCTCTCCGCCAGCTGTACGAACAGCTGGTATGGTCCGTACACCGGACTGCAGCTGACCGTCCTGTTCCTGGCCGGTTCCTTCAGCAGATTGCCTTCGGCATCGCACACGCCCAGATACGTCCTGGTCTGTTTCGAGTTCTTCTTGACGGGATCCCAGACCCCCGTGACCTCGTACAGGTAGTATCTGCCGTTGCTCTGCTTCTGGACGACCTTGTAACTCATTGTTAAGAATGATAACAATGATTGTATAAAAACCCTCGTTCATTTCGGATTAGCCAGCATATCAAAAGTCCTTGTTACGATGACCTTGTTATCAAGTCATTGCATGAGTGAGGATTAATGCTTACGGGCAAAGGACAACCTTTTCGAAATCGTTCCTGTTTAAATAATAAGGTAGTTTTCACCATTTTCACAAGGTCATTTTCACCGTCTCGCCGGCCCCATCCTGATCGGATCCCTGCTGATGTCCCTGATCCTCAGGACTATGATCTCCAGAGGCACGCCGGTCTCCGCCGCGGCCTCCACGCACCCTTTTCCCTCGGAATACAGGGCAACGGCATGCTGGAGGTCCTCCTCGCTGTAGATTTTGCGGGGCTTTGAAAGAACCCCTCTCCAATCCGTGGATTTGCATTTGGGGCACATGTACGGCCTGGAACCCCCGCGGGAGATCCATTTGTGACCGCACCTCACGCAGGAGACCTCCTGCCTCCGGCTGACGTTCCATTCGGTGGATCTGCAGGAGGGGCATCTGCGCGGTATCGAGTTTCCGCGGCTCCGCCAGGTGTGCCCGCAGACCATGCACATACGGTCGGTCCTGCATATCTCCCCGGCACGGTCGTCGCAGAACGATCTGCCGCAGAAGGGGCACTTGATTATCCTGTCGGGTTCTTCCTGTTTCAAAACGATGTCTCCGAGGATGGGATGGGGTGCGTTGTAATAAAACCTCTTGGACAGATATTCAATAGTCAACGGTGGACATTCATCGATCCTGATTACTTTTTAGAGGTTTCAGCACCACGCGGGACATGTATTTCTGAGCTAAACTATACATCGTATCATAGTTCCCCGCAAAAGCCCTGTCTTCTTCCCCCAAAGACTCGACTTTCCCCAGATAAACGCAGATAGCAACTCTGCATGTTTTCACCAGATCCTCCGTCTGAGATAACCAAGGTTTATCAGCAGCACCTCAATGATTACTTTATCATGCATTTGATTACAAATTGCGCCTCTGGCATAATACTGTAGAATCTCCAACTCCCGTGATTCTGTGCTCATGGTGAAATATGCCTCCGATTGTTGCTACGTGCGATGTTGATAGACACACGCCGTAAATAATGAACGCTTTCAGAAACACAAAACAAAATGATTATAGATTTCCGACTGCATACAATATCGACGGAGAGATGAATACCAACCCCAATCAGATAGATAGAGTGATCTTTCAGGCGAGATTTCCGGCAATGTTGGAAATCGACAGGCGCATCGACGAATTCCAAGGTTTGCTGCGCGGTAGATATCCTAACTACCAGAGGACTCAACCTGTGCCTTCAGGTCTGGGAATTACTGCCATCCCTGCGATATCGGATCATATCCTTTTCACAGATGATGGCATTTGGACGGTAACTCTGTCCGTAGATTCCGTTAGCCTGACGTGCTCCAAATACAAAGATTGGTCGGAATTCAAAACCAATCTCGATCAAGTAATCGATGCGTTCAGGGAACTCTTCGATGTGAAAAGAAGTAATCGCATAGGATTGAGATACATCAATGCGATTCGTCCTTCAGCTCTCGGTCTGAAAAAACCGCAAGATGCGGTCAATGAAAAATACAGAAACGCGATGGAAACGAATCTCGAATCTCCAGTGAACGTCAATATGACTCTAAGTTACGAACTGACCGACGATATCAGAGGCAGAACAGTGTTGACCGAAATAATGTTCAACGACGGAGAGAAGGGATTGCTCATCGATGACGACGTATTCATTGAGGTCCAACGCCCAATCGAAAGAATGAATGACATCACCGATGAGTTGAACAGACTGTCTCTAGAGGTATTCAAAAAGATGGCCTCTGAGGAACTACAAAAGAAGGTGATACTGTGACTATTACCACCACAAGAAATGATATTTCTGATTACAAACTGATCTCTATCGATAACCTGGGCACCGTTGGTTGTCCTTCATGCAACGCGGAATGCTTCTACGTCCCACAAGGTTCCAGGCACATGATGGACGCTCTTAGGCAAGAGATCAAATCGATAGAATCACCCGTCATAAGGAATCAGGTAGAATCCTTGTGCTCACAGATTTCGGTCGGACTGATAAGGCTCGACGTCCAGGACACATTGCCGGAATTCCACATTGTAAAAGAAGATGATGAATTCTATATGGAATGGATTTTCGATTTCTACAGATTCGGTTTCGACTTCTATGAGGATGAGTCCCGCTCCGGATGGTTCGTTACCATAAGGCAGGACGGGGCCCCGTACAGGAACCATGGAAAATTCAACAACGATTACCGCTCTGTAGTAGAGTTTGCCCTAAGAATCGTATCGGCGGCGAATTATGAGAGATGACGGATATCCGGACAATTGGGCGAGAGGGATATCCAAAAACAGGTATCTCAGCAAGGATTCTGAGCACCCGCTGAAACCCGTGACGTTCGAGTACATGAAGAATCGGGAGAATGGCATGGGAGAGATTTCCATTATATGGCTGGAAAACAGAGAGGCAGAAGAGATAGCCAAAAACATGCTCAAGCGCAACTCAGACGAGTTGATGTTCATTCTGGGATTCGCAGTCATGATGACGAATAAAATGGATGAAATCATATCCGACCCATACTACGGAGGGAACGTCACTTATTGCCATGCTCCGTCCCACAGTAACCCTTACCACGGGCACATATGCATCCCATTGAAAAAGGATGAACTGGCAAGGCAACTGGCATCGGAACTGGCGGATAACGCTGCCCTATACCGGTATGATGAATCACTTCCGGTGGGATGATTTTCTTTCGGCAGAAAAACACGAGCACATTACGGAATACACCGAAAATACGTATGGTGCAGTCTGCTCAGAAACCAAGATCGATCTTATTCTTCTTAATACTAGCATGAAGCATCTCAATCTCCTTTTCTAAAAATCCCATATTCTCGGTAATTGCATTAATTTTCCCAAGATATTCACTTATAGCTAAACGGCATGTTCTAACGACATATTCCATTTCTTCGGATCTGAACAGATAATTCGAAATGTTCTTCAGCTCTTGGATAAAATCCTCATCCGGGCGGATAGCAATCTGTCTGATATTTGGTCCTGGATAATAATGAATATAGATTTCAGTAATGCGCTCGCAGTATCTGGCAGTAGCCTCATCAAAAAGTGTGATTACCTCCAATGGCGTGCTACCCTCTTTTTTTGCCTCCGCGAGGTAGTCTCTGAATCTTTTATCCGATTCTATATAGAAATGACGGACAGCAGAAAAAACAAAATCGGTACGGCCGTTGAATAGTTTCGAATTGGATATTGCCTCATCGACTGCGTTCCAGCACTTATCGGATACGCTGACATTGATGCGATTGCTATACGTGTATGCCATGTTAATTTTCCTTTAGAAATCAAATAGTCTAAAATCTTATATAGGTAACTAACCCTATGCAATTTTACTAGTCTAAACAACTAGTAGGAGTAAAAACATGGCAAAAACCATTGTGAGCTGCGGATTCTCCAAATCGGAGATCGAAACGATTGACGAACTGGTCAAAAAAGGCCATTTCGCCAGCCGTTCCGATGCGATCCGCACATGCACGAACGAGTGCCTTGTCAGGAGGGGACTCAAATGAAGCCTCTTTCCTCGATGGGCAAGCGCGGACCGATCCTCTGCGGAAAGGTCCCGCCGGAACTGTACGAGAGTGCCAAGAAGATGATCGACGGTGAGGAGTTCAAGACTCTGAACGATATCGTCGAAACAGCAGTCTGGCACTTGGTCAACGACAGAGAAAAATCGGAAGGAATCGAAGGGGGCGAAAGCGTTGCAGACTGAGGCCCTCTCCGGATCCTCCAAAATACCCACTCACTCCGAAGATATTAACGTTTTCGGAAAAAAGAACAAACCGTCTTCGCAGACGAACCATGTGAAGATGCGTATCGGAATCTGTGACTGGTGCAAGGACTGGGGCGACCTGGTCCACACCAGGAACTTCTTCGGCGACAAGGTTGCAGTCTGCAGGAATTGTCTCAACAACCTTGCAGGATCTAAGAAGGGGGCGAACTGATGTCCAAGAACGTTCGCACCCCTGATAGCTGCATCAGGGAATTCATTGAAAAAAAGATGAGGGGAGTCAAACCCTACACCAGGGACAAATGCAGATGGAGCCTTCAGCGTTCAAGAAGGATTCTCGAAGCAGGAGGTTTCGATTCCTCCCCATACAAGATCACCGAGGCCGCAGTATACTATATCCGTGATTATTATCGTTCAAGGGGAAAGCTGGACACCTATCTCAAGCAGGAAATCGCCTACCTCGACAGGTATCTCAGATTCTATGGCAATGACATCGTCAAAGATATGGGTCTCGGATTTTCCCAGGATATGAGAGTGAATGCCCATTGGCTTACTGAAGAGCAGTATCAAATACTCATGAATGTGGAAAAGACACCGCTTCAGGAGATGGTAATCCACCTGGAACTCCGTATGGGTCTCAGAAATGCTGAATGCTGCCGCCTGACCCTCAATGAGATCGTTGACAGAAGGGATAACCCCTTCATCAATGTACAAGGTAAGGGCAGAGGGGATGGAAAATACAGATCCGTAGCATTCAATGTGGAAACTAGGAAGGTTCTTGAAAGATGGCTGACAGAAAGGGCGAGAATCGTAAAAATAGCCAGAGACTGCAACCCATACTGGAAGGATCCGGGTTTTCTGCTCTTATGGTGCCACTATAAGAACAGACCGGAAGTAGGCTACTATAAGGAACACACTGGCAGCCTCGATGATGCCGTTTTGGATCCTCTGAGAGAAAAGGTCGGTTTCCATTTCTGTAATCATGATTTGAGGAGAACATTCGGACGCAGGTTGTACTCTGCCGGTGTAAAGCTAGAAGTGATCTCCAAGTTCCTTGGTCATGAGTCGGTAGCCGAGACCATCAAATACCTTGGTCTGAACCTCGATGATATGGAAGGGGGCATGAGCCTTCTCGAAAAGTTCGACAAGAGAATGGGGGTCAATGTACTGTGAATAAACCCTAAAACCGAGAGTCTGGCGGACCAATCCGCCAGACTTTCGGACATCATTTCAGACAGCCTTCCAGTTATAATTTCGAAGTGAGTATTATGAACCACAGAGTAGACACAAATGTAGAGTGGCATGCCTTTTTTACCTCCGGAAAAGGAACCTTCAGAGGGGTAGCCAGATACTGTGGTACAGGTAAAATCAGGGAGTGGGGACCATTCCCTTCTGGCTCCCCTGATTTCGTCACGAGTACCATTTCGGGCTCCGATTTGACGAGTACCACTTCGTATGGTGCTCTCAACAGCCTTGGAAAGCTCTTCTTCGAGGGGGTCCTCGAGGGCGTCAGGAAGATCCGCCGCCGCACTTGCAACGGCGGGGACTGGCCCTTCGACCCCAATGAGCTCATCCGCGACCTGGTGGCCGGACGGATGACCCTCGACGACCCTTACCTCCAAGCGGTCCTTCTGGATTGGATCGAATCCGAGGACCGCAACGTTTTTCTCAACCAGGACACGGGGGAGTTTGTCTATGTGCTTTCAGCCAAGAGGGGCAACAAGGTCTACGCAACTAGGAAGTCCAAGAAGAGGAACGAGATCGAAGCTGCGCTGGATGGTAAGGAATTCGACGTACCGGTGAAGGGCTTCCGCAACAGGAGGTACACCAGGCTCCTGCTCACCACCGTCAATTTCGACCGCGAGCGGTACACGGCGGAGGAGGCATGGGCCGCCCTCCGGTCCACCCCCACCGAGGGGGCGGACTACGAGTACAACGTCCTGAACAACCTCAATGCTAACATCAGCAAGATATTCGGCAAGCATGGGACCCTGGTCTCCAAGGAGGCGCAGTCCTCGGGCTACCCTGCCCCGCACCTGATCTTCCTGCTGGACGAGCCCGTGATGGTCGAGAGGCACAGCGGAAGGGGAGGGAAGGAATCATGGAGGATCTGCGACCCCCGCATCCTCGACAGGATCGGGAAGGGGACCCTCATGAGGAGGCTCTGCAGGACCGACTACCGCAAGGCCATCCGGATGAACCCGATCTGGAAGCACGGCTTCATCGACTTCGAGGGCATCGTCAAGGGAGACGGATCCAAGTCGGGGAGGGACACCGTCTCCTATGCTTTCAAGTATCTCGTCAAGTGCCTCACCGAGGACGGCAAGAGCTCCATCAAGGGCCTCCCCGACATATCGTCCGTCAAGGACAAGGGCCTCCGCACCATGCTCTTCACGCATCTCGGGAACAAGTGCTTCAGGACGAGGGACATATCTTTCGGGAAGGGTTTCAAGGACCGGACAGGTCTGCTTCCAGAACCCAAATCAGAAGAGAAGTCTCCATGGAAGCTCGTGAAAACCATAACCGAACAGGAATTCAATCTCATCCAAGCATGCATAAGACTGGGGCTTGTCGATAACACACCAGATTCCTAACGTTCGATCTGTTGTTCTTCCCTTTTTCAACTCCTATTCCTTTTTCTGTCCTCTTAGCTGCAGCCATCCATCTTCTTCACCGGATAACCGATGCCCCTTCGCAATTGTCAATCGCGGACGCGCGGAGGAAGCCCCGCCTGCCCGCAGGGCCAGGGGCGCC
>CALAVG010000058.1 GCA_937892275.1 uncultured Methanomicrobiales archaeon
ATCCTGAACAACGAGAAGGTCAGTTCCCTGACCATCACCGTTAACGAAGGATCCTCCAACACTGCGAGGATCTCCGTCCCCACGAATGTCCTGCACTCGGACGATATGGCGGAGACCATCAGCATCTCGGTCACATCCAGCACTGCTGCACCTTCTTCGTCGGACATCCGCGGATCCATCGCTATCGATGCTTTCGACCTGGGGATCACCGGAACGAACACGACTACCTTCAACGCGGAAGTTACCGTATCGTACGATGTTTCGCTTCCGAGCGATGCCAAGAACGTACGTGCTTACTGCATCGACGAGGGCGTGTTCTACGACGCCACCTACAGTGACGGAGAGGTCGTATTCACCATCCCTCACTTCTCCGCATGGACGATTGTCTATGACAAGCCTGTGATCATCATCGAGGACGATGACGACATCCTGTTCATACTCGAACAGCAGAGGAAGGCACGCGAAGCTGCCGATGCAGCTTCGCAGACCACTACCGGAGACGACTCCGGAGAGGAGGTCGCAGTGATCATCGCAGCAGCTGCAGTCGCAGGTGCGATGCTCGCATGTGCGTTCTTCGCGTTCAGAAGGAACTAATAAAGACACAATAACCCTGACTTTGACACATCGAGCAAACTGGAATGCGATTTCTTAGAGACGCTGGGCAAACAAAATAAGGGGTGTTCCCGTTTGCCGATTTATGTCTCGTAAACATACCGCCACGGGAACATGGCGTATCAAGCCGAATGACAATAAATCGATTGCTATCGGGAACGTCCTCCTTTCGGAGGCGTTCTTCAGGAAATACGGCCTCGACAGGGAGATCTCTAAGCTGAAGGCCAAGGGCATAGACCTGGCGAAGCTCGCCGAACTCATGGTAGCCTACAAGCTCGGCGACAACTTCAGCATATTCAGGGCGCATGAATTCATCATGGAACCGGTCATCAGTGGCCGGTTCGGATTGGAGGAATTCAATGTGAAGACATTGTACCGTGCGGTGGAAAGGCTCGGACAGAACAGGGAGAGGATCGTGGCGGCCTTCAGGCAGAAGGTGTTGAAGGAATACGGTCCGCAGATCTCCGATGTGATATTCGATTGGACTTCTCTTGTGTATTTCGGGTACAAACCGGAATTGGCGATGAGAGGGCATTCGAAGGACGGCCATCCGGAAGAGTGCCAGATGACCGTCGGTATAGCGCAAGCTGCGAAGCCGCTGTGCATCCCCATCGGTCTCACGGTGATGCCTGGAAATATGCATGATTCGAAGCATATGGTGCATTCGTACGAGCAGGTGAAGGGCGATCTGAGAAAGGATACGACTATGATATTCGATGCAGGGGCGAACTGCAAGGATGTGTTGGACCAGATAGTCCTCGACGGGAACAATTTCCTGACCAGGAAGAAGCTGAACAAATCCGATGACAAACTGTTCGGATCGTTCTCCAAAGACGCGTGGGAATGCGTGGACGAGGAGAAAGGAGAATACTGTCTGAAGAAGAGATTCCCATCAAGGGTCAACTACTACTTCTTCAGCGAGGAGCTGTACGATCTTAACATGGCTGCCAGAAGGAAGAAGGCCGACAAGCTGTACCGCGAAGCGGTCAGCCTGCAGAACGATATAGACAAGGGGAAGAAGCTGAAGAAGAGGTATCAGATCGGCAACGATCTGATCGAGGCGAGGATCTATCTTCAGACGAAGCTCACGCACATGACGGAACAGGAGGCCAGGGATTACATCCTTGAGAGGACCGTGGACGGGCGTGAGGGATTCTTCTGCCTGACCAGCAATCTTGATCTGAATCCGTATGCGATCAGGAAGATGTACCGCGACAAGGACTGTGTGGAGAAGCTGTTCTCTTCGATGAAATCCGACATCGGTATCAGGCCCATCCGGGCCTGGACCGATGATGGGGTGTATGGAGTGCTTCTGATAGGTTTTCTTGCTCAGGCGCTGATCGCGATGACACGTCTTCTGGCGAAGCCAGCTGACGGGAAGGCGACGAAATTCATTTCTGACGCCATGCAAAAATTGACACTTACGGTGAGGAGGAAGGGAATGGAAGGCACGGAGTTCATATTGTCCAATTTCAACTCATTGAATCAAGCGATCCTCGGGGCTTTCGGGGTCATTCCGGAGGTATTCTGATGTAAAATCACGCGCAGGTAAGGGTGTGAGCAGTGGCCTGAGACCCCGCGCAGCGGGGTCATGGGCAACTGTCAAATTGTATCGATTCCCGATTTTCTCAGCTGACGCTATCGTGCAAATGTGTCAAAGTCAGGGTAAATTCAAATACATATCACTGCAGGACGACAGCTGGATGCCGGGATGAAAAATCCGTGCTTGCCTTCGTATCGTCAGCTCCAGATCCTTAACTTCAGATCCTTCATAGTCAGGCAGTTCTGATAGCTGCCGTCGTCGTTTATCTTGGAGCCGATGGCCAAAGTCAGGAAGGAGGATGATTTCCAAAGTTGGATAGATATGTTCCTCGACGCCTTGATAGAACAGTCCCACAGTTCGATAAAAATGATAGATTAATTGTTCCGGATCAGGCAGAGATTCCATTCGATGGACAACGATCTTCATACATTACAACTTCTTGATTCGCTGTTCATCAATCCTTTCGTCAGAAATTCCGATGTTGTGAACATATGTAACATGCATCTTTCCACCGCTGGGAAAATTGTGAACAACTTGGTCGAAGCGGGAATTCTGTCAGAGACCACCGGCAAGAAGAGGAGTCAGATGTTCGTATGCAATGAGATAATGGATGTTCTCAACTCCTACTGAACACTGATTGCGAAAAATCGATTTTACGCAATTAGCGGAATCCCATAATTGCGAGAACGCAATTATCCGCAATCATGAGGGAG
>CALAVG010000059.1 GCA_937892275.1 uncultured Methanomicrobiales archaeon
CTCTGAGGAACAGCTGTCGGTGAAGGCGACCAACCTGCTCCAGAACATGAGGAAGGACGGGAGGATCACCAAGACCGAAGGCAGCACGAGATCAGCCAGATACATCCTGAACCGATTCCTTCGATCTCATGTTCAGGAGGATCACCGATCCCAGGATTAGAGCTATTCCGAGAGCGTTCATCCATCCGAACTCGTCACCGACGATTATGCTCAACACCGTTGCGACCATGGGTTCAACGAACGCTATGATCGATGCCTTTCCCGCATCCATGCCGTTCAGTCCGACTGTGTAGAAGTAATACGGCAGGACGGTGCACAACAACCCCAATCCGATCACCAGCAGGAGCACATCTGTGTCGCCCATGCTGGATACGATGTAAGGTACATCCGCGAACGGGATCAGACACACCGCGGCTATGAGGAATGTGTAGAAGAGTATCGTCAGCAGGCCGTACTTCTCCAATGCGTACTTCCCGAAGATCGAGTACAGTGAATATCCGAATCCGGCCAGGATACCGTAGAGGACACCTATGTTCATATCACCGAATCCGAGTCCGGTGGTGAACGCGCATCCTACGAATGCGAGAGCAAGTGCCAGTAGTTTGTTCTTCGTCAGTTTCTCTTTGAACAGGATCATGCTCATGATCATGACGAAGCTGGGTGCTGTGTACAGCAGGACGGAGGCCGTAGAGAGCGATACCATCTGCTGTGACGTGAAGTACATGACGTTGAAGAAGACGATACTGAACAGTCCTGTCCCTATGAACATCCAGATGTCCTTCGGATCGATCCTGAACATCTTCCTGTCCAACACAAATATGGTGATGGTCATGAACACCAATGTGACGGCGCATCTGGTCAGGGTGATCTGGAGAGGCGATAGCCCGGAATCATAGAGGGGACGTGTGAACAGACCTATCGCACCCCAGAGGGATGCCCCAATCACCACATAGAGGGCTGGTTTCAGGTCCGAATGCATGTTATCGTCCGGTCATTCGTGCCGTAGGTTATTAAAGATAGCTCACGTCGAATCGCGTCTAAATTATAT
>CALAVG010000060.1 GCA_937892275.1 uncultured Methanomicrobiales archaeon
GTAGCCGTGACTGGAGTTCAGACGTGTGCTCTTCCGATCTGTGCGGGAATCTGGATGAAGAACCACACTGTCTTGGTCACGGCGAGGGTCGGCTTGCTGTAGGACACCTTCCCGTTCTCGGTGATCTTCTCCGAGAATTCCAGGGCCAGAGTCGCGCCTTCCACGAGATTGTCGTCTGTTGCGTTCACCCACCCGTTGGGTGTCTGGAACCTGAACACCACCCACGAGTGGCTGCTGTCGTTCTTCTGTTCCTTGTACGATGCAACGTTCCCGTTGGCACCCACTTTCACATCCTCTCCGAGGGCACTCTCGAGGATCTCCTTCACGGTCTTTCCGTTGCCGTTGAAGGATTTGTACTCATCATCGATCTTCACGTTGACTTCGGCGTTGTAGGTCGGTCTCTCCTCCGAGCCGTTGTCGTTCTCCATGAGGACCGATACGCCGACTCCGCCGGCCGCGACCATGGCCACGACAACTATGGCGATGAATGCGATCTTTGTTTTCCCTTCCATTTCCATCACAACCTGTCCTTGATCCCCAATGTGGGATCGGTGGCGAAGGTGATCGAGATCTCGCCCCTGCTCTCGTCATCGCCCTTGACATCGAAAGTCAGTTTGCCGTCGGTAACGGTTCCTGTGACCTTGACCGACTTCGTCTCATCGAAATAACAGACGTCGTACGTCTCTCCGTTGTGTTCCGTTCCGACATCGATCCTCACGGTGTACGTCAGGGACGGATCCACACCGTCGCCCACGAGATACAGCCTGAGGCTGTCAGGGTTGTCAGTCGGATGCGATTTCTTGTACTCGTTGATGACCGATTTGCAGGAGGCCGTGGTGCTGGGCGGATCCATGACGCTCAGCACGGCGTCGTTGGGCATCTGTCCGGTGATGCTGATCCCGTTCCCGTTGTCCTTCGTGACGACGGGGTTCTTCACCCAGTGCGCTTTGAGCGTCACTGCATAATTGTACGTGTAAGTGGAATCCTTGGTGTATTCCACGCTGTCGTAGAACCATCCGCCGAACGAGTAACCAGCTTTTAGCGTAGTCGGGAGTTTACCTATGGTCTTTCCCTGTTCGACCTTGTACGTTCCCTTCACGGCGGATCCGCCGTCGGTGTCGAATTTGACGTTCGCCTTCTCAAGCGCGTCCGTTATGATGTC
>CALAVG010000061.1 GCA_937892275.1 uncultured Methanomicrobiales archaeon
GACCGCAGTCCGGGCATGTGAAGTCATCGGGTACATCGGCCCACTTGGTGCCGGGGGCGACCCCGTTCTCGGGGCAGCCCGCATCCTCGTCGTAGATGTATCCGCAGACGCACTGGTATTTCGCCATGCTCACAAATCGTCCTGATTGTATAAAAGACTGGGGAGCAAACCCATATCGCTCGCATCAGTTTTTCAGACACCCGATAGGAACAACCATGATTCCATCATCGCGGACATATCCGTAATCCATGCCAGTAATCACAATCTTGAGGTCTGGCAAACGTAGTTTTATCCCCTTTTCGGATTCGTTCTTCTCCTTGATGAGGTTTTCAATCGTGTTCAGATGTTTCGCACCATCCTCGATTCCGCTCTGTCCCAACTTGGCTTCGATTAATGCATAGCGACCGTCAGACAGATGCAAGACCCCGTCCGCTTCCAGGCCATAACGGTCATGGTAGTAGGACATGTGGCCACCCAATGCAGAGGAATAAATGCGCAGATCCCTCATGACAAGGGATTCGAACAGAAAGCCCAATGTATTGAAATCCTTGAAGAAATAATCCGGAGACAAACCGAGCGATGCCACCGCTATTGACGGATCCACCAGATTCTTTTTCTTGACCGACCTTATCGCAGTTTTGGATCTGATGGCAGGGTTCCAGGAATCGACATCGTCGATTATGTATAGGCGCTCCAGTGCCCCGACATAATCATCGTATGTGGGGTAGGTTATCGGATTCTCTGCTGTCACGTCTGTGAATAAGGTCTTTTTCTCAGTTAACTGGCAGATGTTGCGGGAATATGAGCGGATAATTGCCCAGGCTAGCTGGGGATCTCTCTTCACATCATCGTACTCTGCACACATAGCTTTCTTCAGATCTCTGATAAGTTCCATGCGGCAACTGTTGTTGATCTTCTTAACCCGAGGTTCTGAACCCTCTGCATATAATCGTTTAGGTAGCTCCAGCTCCATATCTACAAAAGATAATAAAACAAGCAATGGAACAAGTAGTAATATTGAGATAACGGGCGATGGATATGATTATACGATTGTATACGGATATGTTGGAACTGTCAAACTTACAGTTGTTGCCTATAATACGGATAATGATTTGATTCAAACTTTAGAATCAAATAC
>CALAVG010000062.1 GCA_937892275.1 uncultured Methanomicrobiales archaeon
TTAATTATCATAAATGCCCCCTTTCGGGGGCCTAAATTGTTTCACACCGCCCAAGCGACGTTGACAGTCATCTCTGCCTCGGCATCCTTCTTTACCGTGAAGGTCAGGCTGTCGGTCGCCTGCTCGGTGCAGTAACAGCCTGCGGCTGAATAGGCTTCCATGGATGACGGTGCGGGCGAGACCCAGACCAAGGCCGAGTCGGTCATGCCGTCGACGCGCACGACTCCTCCCGAGATGGGTACCTTGACGCTCACAGAGCTTATCTTCCTTTGTTTGGTCTCTACCTCGGATTCTAGGCCAGAGATCTTCGCATTGTATCCATCGTATGTGACCACCTTGCTGTCGGTTATGCCGGAGTTTATGGCCGCCCACTGCTCTGCAGTGAATGATGAATTGTTCAACGTGAATTCGTATGCCCAGGATGTGGCGCTGAACTTGTACCTTTCATATTTGTTGATGTTGCCTGGGTCGCTGGCATAGTCATAGAAGACGAAACAGTAGTCGTTGTTTGTAGGCGCGGGCGTGAATGCCCTGGCGTTCAGCACCGCAGCGACCTGTGCAGGTGTGGCCGATGTGGTCAGACCGAGGTCTGCGACGACATCGAATGTTCCTTTGAATTCAGCGGTATCCATGCCGTGGATGGCGACCTCGGTCCATGTGGTACCGTTGCTGTAATAGAAGACACCGTTGAAGAGGATCGTGCATCCGTTGCAATCGGATGCGCTGGGCAGTGCCGAGACGGCACCGATCATCTTTCCCTGTTTGGCAGACTCGATGATCCCTCTGGCAGCGATGTCGCTGTAGTTCGAATAAGACATAGGTTAACCTCATATGGCGATAGGCAGTTCGCCTTATAAATGCGTAGGTATAGACCGGCTGGACTCGATATCAGTCCTCCGAACCCGCCAGCTTATTCGGGTCGTCTCCAAGAATGATTTGATATGAGAGCCTAAATGACGAATCATTGTTTATATCGTAGGTGTGGCATTCATCCATCATGAAACCGATTATAAGAAGGGATGACGGGACAGTACACTGTCCCTACTGTAATATGAATTTGAACGGCTCGACCTACAACTACCGTGTCAAACACATCAGACGTTGTTCTCAGAGGATCAATCTTTATGTGTACTCCGACAGGCAGAAGGGCAGACCAATGAACAAGGAGAGAAGGGAGATTCTAAGGCAGAGAGAAGAATGAAATTTGGGGGGTAATCCCCCTTAAACTGTTCCAACTTCGTTCTACTGTTCAATCCAGCGAGGTGATTGTAGGGGCTAATCTAAAATATACATCGTAGTATAAATGTTACAAATTCTGAGGGCCATACGGCCCTCATCAGACCCTCTCTATTGTGGTCTGCTCATCGAATACGAACTGATAGACGTTCCCGCTAGCTAAAACCGAATTAGACTTATTGCTCGTTGTAAGGTCGTCACCGTTGGTGAAGTATATTCTTGTTATGCTTACTTGCTTATCCCTCACCTGAAGGTCGAATACCATGTTGCCCATAAGGAAATCATCTCCGCTCACACCATATAGGCTGGATAAAGTCTGCACACGGGCATGCGTAATATCCAAATCGACTACATTCCCTTCTGTATCTGTAACGAGACTGTGTGTGCCTATGGAATATGGAAGCGATGGGACTGCCTTGTAATAATACTTGCTATATCCACTCACACTGTTACTATATATAGAATAATAGTAAGATTTCCATTGCGATCTACCAAGACGGCCATAGAATGTGTATTTGCCCGCCTTCATCACGTGCTGATAATAATAACTGGTGCCAGTACCGCTTCTGTCATCATACGCGTCCGTATACATCGGTGTAGTCTCTGGAATACTGAATATCGCCTCGCCTGAGCTTGGGCTATATTCTGACCCGGATGGTTTACTATACCATATCCTCGTCTCATATTCTTCATCGTACCAATATTCAATATTATTCCCCCCGTACATAGTTGTATCCCCCATACACTCTGCTATGACAGGCACTGGAGATGCCCAACCTTCTCTTTGATACAATATCGGAATCATCAAGGAGTCGTCCTTGTGTCCGCCACCGGACCCGCCGTTCACCATGTTAATTATCATAAATCGACCATACCTATATTTAAAACCCTGAATCTTATACCGTGAATCATGAGCTACTTCTCTATCCAAGAGCTGCCGTCCCAGGTCACGGCGTCACTCGACAACGAGGACGCCAAGAAATGGATGGAAGCGTACAACGAACAGAACCCCCAGTCCGATGAGGAGGTCAAAGAGGCCAAGAAGAAGGCATGGAAGGCATGCGCCAAGCTGCCGTCGAGCTTCAGCTTCAAGATCACCGCATCCGTCGAGGTGCCGGACAAGCAGGGGGAGGTCGTGGACATGAAGACGCTGCGCGAGCACATGGACCCTTTCATCGAGTTCGGAGGGAATGTGAATTATAATCATCGCAATTACAATGTGGCTCACATATGGGACTGGGAACCCGCGCAGGTGAAGGGTCATCCTGC
Organism: uncultured Methanomicrobiales archaeon; assembly: GCA_937892275.1. GTDB lineage: Archaea > Thermoplasmatota > Thermoplasmata > Methanomassiliicoccales > Methanomethylophilaceae > Methanoprimaticola. The sequence continues at coordinate 2,506 of CALAVG010000062.1, forward strand.
CATCAAGGTATACGGCAACATCTTCGGCGGCGCGCCCGTGTACAACGAGGTCCGCAGGAGGTTCATGAACGGGGACAACTTCCTGTCGGTGGCCGGAGAGAACGGCCCCAAGGAGAGGGTGTGCACCGAGGAAGGCTGCTATCTCAAGTTCCCCGTGACGCAGCTCATGGAGATCTCGCTGACCGGGAACCCTGTGAACAAATACTGCGAGCTGGAGTGGTCCCATGAGGGTGAGACATTCACCAAGTCCATGGATGATGTCGTTCTGAGCGTGAATGACGTGGAGATCCACAGGACCTACGACGAGTGCCCGATACTGCATCTCAGGAAGCAGCTCACGGACTGCGGTATCGAGGCCCACGCCAGGGAGAACGGCGTGCTCATCCCGGCCGGATTCGCCAAATCCATGGGAGATATGAGGCAGTACGGCCTGTATCAGGAGCCCGCGGAGGACGGAGTGCTCATCAGGGAGAGGGACAGCGTCCTGGAGAGCACGTTCAAGAAGGGTCTGGAGACCGACCAGATATATCCCGACGGATCGTTCAAGTCATACGGAGAGTTCTTCGAGAAGGCACTGGACGACAGATTGGTGGAGTATGAGGACGGAGAGTTCAAGCTGAGCTCCCCGGAATTGAAAGAAGAGTGAATCGTTTTCTAGGCGTCGACAGCGTCTTTTCAACGCTCCATCCCTTGGCCAGACGCTTGCATATCGTGTAATCCGGTATGTCGAGCTCCTTGGACCATTGGGTGAGTGTCTGGGTCCTGCCCTGATAAGTGAGGTAACGGTTGGTCCGTCTGTTGTACGCCTGGGCCTTCTTGCTGACCCAGCGCGTGTTGTCCGGTCTGTACCCCAGGTTGTTGTTTATCCTGTCAAGTGTCATCCCCGGCTTGAACCCATGCGCCATGGCCCACTTCTCGAACTCTTCGAATCCCGAATAGTTCCATTCATTAGGCTTGTCCGAGCCTCTCCACTGCTGGCAGACTCTGATACCGTGGCCGCCGTAATGGGGGTAGTCCTTTCTAGTGGCGTCGATGACATCTCCTGACCATCCCGCGCCATATCTCATACAGCGCATCGTGATCGGGTCTGACTGATTCAGACGGATTCATCTTATCATATACGGCGCTATCTTTTCCATGATGAACGCCGCCTCCAATATACCCTCTGCACCCATGAACTCGTCGTGGAACTGAAGTCCGCAGTTGAAGCCTTCGTGCCACACTTGCCGGCACCTGGTGCACCACCTGTATTTGCCCTGCTGGTATCTCTCCAGAGTCTCTCCGCAAATCTCACATTCGTAGACCGGTTCCTTCACCCCATCATCCCCTGACATCTCTCTATGGTCGTCCGCATCATGATCTGGCATATCCTGCACAGCTCGTATCTCTTGACATCCTCCGTGTCCGGGACATCGTACTCTATGTGGTACATCGCGGGATGGCACCCGCACTTGTCACACATCCTTAACCCTATGGCATTCATAGCTCTTTCTCCTTTTCTCTTACTCTAACTCCTTCCAATCATGACCCATCTCTTTTTTCGAGTAATGGTCATTCCAATCCTTGATCAGATAGTTCAGGTCGAAATTGTCACCGCCATAAGGGTAGAATATGTCTCTGAACCTGCACAGCGGCCTCATGCACCTTATGCGGTAGAACCGCATAGGCTCGCTATGACCGACATCCCTGTATCTATATTCCACGCGTATCCTGTCCTTCTTTCCGCAGTATGCGCATGGCCTCAATCTGTCCTTGATAGGCCCATTCTTCTGCTCCGTCATTCTGCTCAGATCGTGCTTTACCACATGACCGATAGCGGGTTCCGTTGTCACTATCTCTAAGCAGTCGCCGTCTTTGATTGTGTCATGAAAGACTGTGATCTCTTTCTCAATCATTCGCTCTCCTCCTTTTCTTCCTCTTCATCCACGACCCCTGGGTGCAGGAGCGTGTCCTCTATCGTGCGTCTATCGTTCATCCCTTCTCCTCCTTCTCATTGTCCTCCCAATTGCCGGTGAGCTGTGCGTAGGCGTTGTCGACCAATAGCTGCTTGGCCTCCACGACCTTCTCCGCGAACTTGGCGGCCTCCGACTGCCAACCGAACGCCTGCCTCGCATCGGCGAGGCCCTGCTTGGCTTGGAACAGGTCTTCCAGCCTGTCACGGTATATCTTCAGCGACACCACGTCCACCGCATGGATCTCCGTGCCGTCGGGCACCACGGTGAGCACGAACTCCCTGGCCGATGCCCCCTCGGGCACCATGTCTTCCACAATGGTCTCCTTGACGACGTCCAGGGGTATCACCATGCTCGCGATCTCCGTGCCATCGTCCTCATCGCCTTCGACGACCTCCTGGGAGATGTGCATCAGCCCCTTGGAGATATAGGCGTGGAACCACACATCTCCGTTCATGTACTTGCCCCAGCTGCGGGTCTTCTTCGCCCTGTATTCTTCAGTTTTCCTATTGTATCCTCTTCCGAACATTTTCATCCCTCTGCTTCCTTCATCAATCCCCTGTCCTTCA
>CALAVG010000063.1 GCA_937892275.1 uncultured Methanomicrobiales archaeon
CCTACCATGGGCGTGTTAACCTCGTTCCGACGCTCACCGGCGGAAATATCACGGATCAGCTTCCCCCAGTTACGAGCCGAATGTCTTGCGTTTGTCGTTGTCTTTTGCCAAGTGGCAAGGTTTATCTCGCGCATACTATTTGCCGGCTGGACTGGCCTAAGTATGACAAACAACTTGGAGGCGCAATCCAGGCGGGCACCCAAGTTACTGTTGTTGTTGGTCGAGTTGTTGTTACCGTTGGTATAAGCAACCCCCGCTTTCGTGTCGTTGTTGTAGTTGCCCCCCACATTGAGCACGCGCACACCAGAGTTCTGGTACACGTAGTCGCCAGGGTACGATGTATTCGAAGAATTACCAGTGGACGATGAACTTGTCGGGAAATCCCAGTACTGATCGGTCTTGTCCGTACCGGTGATCCATCCGTCGCTGGGAATGCTCAGACCGCTGTTCGTCTTGCCTGCTGTCGCTGTATAGGTGCATCCAGATACGTTGTTGCCGACCCATAGTGCATAGCTGTTGAAAACTACATCTCCAACAAATTCTCTGACATTACCCCAAGAGTTTTCGATGAATACTTTGGAATATGTAGTGGTATTCGATGTGGAACGGAGAGGCATGTATGGTCCGGTAGTATCTCCGAGACCGTTATTCTGTCTAGATCCGCTTGAAACGTTTCCGTCTCCCCATATCTGCTGGGTGTTCTTACCCATACCTACCATGTATGTGGCCATCTTCGTCAGTGTCCACTGATAGAAATTCCACAGCATCGTGTTTCCAGGAGTGTTATGTGCATAGGTGTCGAAATTGACGATATTTGTCGATACTTGAGGTGCAACCCCGGTTTGGGACATCAGTGAGTTCGATGCCCCTCCGAATGTTGCTAAAGATGCTTCATAGACTCCGATTCCGATATACTTGCGAGGAGTGGAGCTGTCGGCGAAAGTATGTGCCCATGCCGTTCCCCCTGCACTGCTCTCACTGCACAGGATCAACTTGCTTCCGCTCACATTCCAGTATACAGTAGGAATCAACCAAACTATATTGTAGTCAGATGTTGTGAACGAGGATCCATCCAGCTTCTGTTTGAGGTTGTTCGGGTTCAGATGGAAAGCTATCGCTCCGGTGCTATCGACTGCCGCATAGCATGAGTTGAAAGGCCCGTATCCGTCAGATCCGAAATTCCAGAAACTGTTCCTTGCATCTGTTATCGTCTTTGAAGGCGATGTAGCTGTGCTCGATGTGTAGACCTCTACCTTTGATATGGATTCGCCAGAATAGGTGATCTCATATCTGTAGTAGGAGGATGCGTCGGCATCCGACTCCTGCACTGGGACCGCTACGGCGAATGCCATAAGCATCATCAGGGCGACTGCGAACATCGAGAACATCTTTGAACGGCTCTTAACCGATTTGTTCTTCATGTGTATATCTCCTTGTTTTCTTTCAAGAACATGCGGAATGCCATGTTGGCAACCGCCATATCTTCATTCTTTTGCACAACACCCTCGATCTTCCCGATCGTGGATTTGTGCAGATTCTTTCCATCGCACCACTTCAGAAAACCGTTGTATGATGCGATGGTGCCTTTGTCGTGTTTATCAAGAGGTTGTCCCTTGTCGACCTTTGTCCAGATCTCACGGGACCTCTTCTTCAGGTTTCTCTTTATATTCTTACGAATGAGAGTATGTGTTGTGTATAACCTGTAGCCGACGAACTGTATGCCTCTGCTATCGATGGGGTAGACCTGGTAGTTATCCTTAATGGTCAATCCAATCTTTCCCAATTCCTCATCCAAGACCTTCCTCATCTTGTGGAGCCAGGGTTTAGAGTACCCCAGTATCACGATGTCGTCCATGTAACGGACGTAGTAATGGCAATGATGCTTCTCCTTCATCAGATGGTCTATTGGCGAAAGGACCAGATTAGCGAACAGCGGCGATATGCGATTGCCTATGGCTATTCCCGGATATGGATAATCGTCGTTTATCCTGTCCAGTAGCATCAGCATGTTCTCATCCTTCAGGACTTCGCGCATCCTCCTCTTCACCATCTCTTTATCCATTGATGGGAAGAATTTCCTGACATCTATCTGCAAAGCATATTTGATTCTGGTGTCATTATCCAGATAATGCCTGACATCCATGATGGCAGAATGGATTCCATGCTTCGGTCTGGAGGCGTGTGTCTGATCTATCAGCTTGTGGTTCAACTTCTCTTCGATGGCCAGTGCTATCGCCCAATGCAGGATCCTGTCCGGATAGAGGGGAAGATCGGCGACCAATCTAGTCTTGTTCTTCTCATGTACCTCGAACATCCTGTATTTGGAGGATCTGAAACGATGTTTCCGGACATCATCGATGAGCTTCAGCAGCAAGGCCTCACCGAGGCCATCTGCGGCGATTTGGAAAAACACGCCTATTCCGTGAATGACGGCATCGCCGACGGGGCCGTGCGCAATCTCAACATACTCTACACCGTATAAGGAGACACGCTCATGAAGATTCACGGCCTGCAGAAGATGACCTTGCTGGACTTTCCCGGCAGGGTGGCTTGCACGGTGTTTTTGGGCGGCTGTGATTTTCGCTGCCCCTTCTGCCACAAC
>CALAVG010000064.1 GCA_937892275.1 uncultured Methanomicrobiales archaeon
AGTGGCATCAACAAACTGCCACTTCAAAAGCTCTTCCGGCCACCACAGACAACCATTTTCAACACCACCACCAAACCCGATGCAGCTCAGTCTCTCGGACTCGATGCGATTTACAGGATACACGAAGCAGTGGACATCCCGATAGTCGCCATAGGCGGGATCAATCAGGGTAACATCCAATCGGTCATCAAGGCCGGAGCCGACTGCGCTGCGGTGGTCTCGGCAGTGGTCGCACAGGATGATGTGAGGAAGGCGGCGCACGACCTCAGGGACCTAATAATAAAGGCACGCCTGCGACTTACACAATCACTGACACAAGATAGTTGCCTTTAAAATACAGTAAAGGAATATGGTCGTTCATGGGCGCACAGGACGAGTATTTGCGCAATTTCTGCATCTTACTCACCGAGAAGGGTGTAGTTCCCCTGACCGATCCTCTCCAAATCTCTGTCTACCAGAGTCTCCAGGGAGGAATGAAGAGACCGAGCGATCTCACAACGGAACTGGGGTTGAGTTCATCATCTCTGCACTTCGTCATCGACAAGATGTCCGAGACAGGGATAATCAACAGGATCAAGCCAGAAACGGACAAGAAGACCGTCTACTACACTACCAACGCTAAGATCCTTGCCAGTTCGGCAGAGACCAACGACAGACTGAAGAACATCTCCGAGAAGACGTTCGTTGACCCCCTCAAGAATTACAAGGGACTGTCGTCACTGACCAACATGCTCGACTGCTACATGTCGGAGATCGGTGTCAACATCGATCCTCTGATGAAAAAGTACGCAGAGGCATTGGCGGACTCCATCGAGATCAACAAGTCCGGATTCGAGGACGCCATCATGGATGCGAGGGACGTCTTCGCAAAACTAACAGGATATAATTTCACACTGTTCTCCTCATCGCCGCTCACTCTCGTCCTTACCGGTGATGAGGGCGTCATCGACAGGGTGCCCACGCTCATGCACTTCGTGACGAGGCTTATCGAGAACGCCACAGGAAGGTGCTACAGGCTCACCAACGCAGAGAGCTTCAACGGATCCGATACAATGGTCAAGGTCACCATGGAGCGCTGCGAGAAATCTGAGGAACCCTACATGAACACCGCCAACCACCACAAGGACACGGAACGTTTCCTGATGGTCGACGTTGACGGCAGCGCAGGACTCATGACGAGCGATGTCCAGATCGACATCATCGACTCCATCTACGAGAGGCCCCTGTGCATCACAGACATAGTCAACAAGGTGGACGCACCTAGGTCCACCATCACTTCGAACCTGCTCAGGATGGTCGAGGAAGGCGTCATGTCCGTATTCTACTCCGAATCCGGGTCGGCCTACTACGGACTCGCATGTTCGATTCTGCTCAAGAAATCACGTCCGATCTCATCGGACAACGAAGAGCTCCGCACGGTCCTGGACTCCGTCAAGGACAAGGACGGGGCATTCATGGAGGGACAGCTGCTCTACACCCTCGCATACCTCAAGAAGCTCGGATTCGACTCCGAGTACCTGATGGTCGTCCTCGGAGCAAAGTACATGAGGGCCACCGGGGACATGGGTGCACAGGGCAACTTCGACACCTACTTCGGCAACATGTCCGACATCGCAAAGGCGATCGGACTCTCCCTCAACATAGTCTCAATCTACCCGCTCACCATCGGAATCACCAGCAACAATCCCGACAGCGAGATGTCGCAGGCGATGACCTTCATCAAGGGAATGGCCCACCAGGGACTCGAGATGGCGAGCAGCGGAATATTCGTCAGGAACACCGACGAGAAGCCCGAAGGGGAGAACATCTCGTTCAAAGAGATCTACCCCGCTCTGAGCATGACGCCCGTCAAGGGAGTCATGGTGGAGAACCTCTCACCCACTCCTACGACCAAGAAGCGCACATCGTCCATCAAGACCGCACTGCTCAACCGCAGTAAGAAGCAGAACGAGCAAGCCGTAAGGACCGTCAGGTACATCACGGCCGGAGTTTTCGCGGCATTGCTCCTAGCAGTCGTAGTGTTCGGATTCGCCGGTAGCACCGACGACTTCGATGCGCACACCGTTGACCTCACCATCGACAGCGACCTCGTGGCCACCGTGTACGATGCGGACGGCGTAGCGCTTGAGTACCCCTTCGTCCTCGAAGAGGGCACTACCGTCTCCCTGGTCCTAGAAGAGGCCAGGGACATCGGTTTCGTCGATAAGGGAATAGCATATCTGCTGGAACCCACCGACGGACGCGTCTACAGTCTGACCATGAACTCAGATATGACGATTGAACCACTCACGGACATCTCCTACCTGGAGAACCCGTGCTACGACTTCTCCATCTACTGCTCCGCGAAATCTATCAGCGAAAACGACGAGATGATTTTCATCGGAGCTGCCGAATACAAGCAGGCATCATCCGGGCTCTACGTATCCAAGAACAACCAGATCGTCTTCCTGGCCAAGGAAGGGTATACCCTCGCATACGACGACGGTCAGGGTAACAAAGGTCTCCTCCAGTCGTCCAACCCCCGCAACATCTCCGACTGCGATTCCATCGAGGTCATCGAGATGCCTGTGGAGACGAAGAAGATCTACATCGACGACGGAAGGACATACATCTACGGCGACCAAAAGATCACCGGGGAGCTCATAGTCCAGGGCGATACCAAGTCAGTCACGCTGAAACCGGTGAACGACAACACCAAAATCCTCGTCAACGGCAAAGAGGTCTATCAGGACCATGACGGCGGATTTGTCATCGACCTTCTGCCCGGAGAGGAGATCCATATCAGCAGCGAGGACGGTTGGTTCCACTAACCGCCGGACTGTCCAAAATCTTCAAGAGCATAATCGATCAGGACACCTCACCTGTAATCGTCTGCAACTTGATGCACGTTGTCGTCTACATGAGCCCTGCCGCCATCAAAACATACAAGGAAGATGGCGGTGCGGAAATTCTCGGAACATCCATTTTCGACTGCCATAACGGAAGGACGAACGAGATGATCCGGTCAGAACAAGGATGAGTATATGGTCGCCCTCCGCAACGATGATGGCACGCTGATAGGTTATTACGAGAAGCATGAGTACCGCAACAAGGACGAGACTCCCTTCTACCAATTCTGACAAACCTTCGGTTTATATTATTAATTGAGAACACAACTTCTCATTACTGAGGCGACAACATGGCCACCAACAAGAGAACCGACAAAGGTTTCTGCCCATTCTGCGGCATGAGTTTCAGTGGCGACCATGACGACTGTCCCTTCTGCGGACAGGACCTCAGAATGTACAAGGACGACCTTGGACCGATCATGGGCTCCATCCAGACGGTCACTAACATCGATATGAAGAGTCCGAAGGTCAGGATTACCATGTCCGTCGTACTCTTCCTGCTCGCCTTTGCCGGGGCCCTGGTGGTCTTTGACTATTATGACTCCCACTTCAACACTCCGGTCGAGGAAGAGGAGGCAGTCATCCCGGAAGGTCTCATGATCGGGCTGCAGAGCAACGGTTATCTGGACCTCACACAGGATTTCGCTACACAGGATCTCAAAGTTCAACCCCTTTACGACCCCGAACTCAAGCTGCGCTTCTATCTGGGCAATGAGCATCAGGGCAAATATCAAAAGGTGGTCTGGCAAGTCACTACTGAATCATTCAGTTCCACCAACATGAAGAACCCGTTCTATCAAAAGGTAACCAAGGAGATCTCCGAATCGACGGATATCGACAGCGTCCTCTGGGAAAATGTCAACATCGGCAAATTCTGGATCATCGCCGATTGCTATACAGCAGACGGCGGATGCGATGTTTTCATGGGTACCGGAATCTACTATGGCAAACTCGACAAGAGCTACACATGGACGTACAACGATACGAAGATGTCCTTCGACTACACCATGTCCTCCGACGAGGTCAGGAAATGCCTCAACGTGGATCTGACCACGAGGATGGATAAACAGTCAATATCGTCTATGACGGATTACGTGATAGACGGACAATCCATCACCGACCTCAACAACAAGCTGAAATCCCTTTACAACAAGAACTACAGATTCAGCGAGGCGGGATACGCCGATTTCGTCCTGTCCTTCATCCAGTCATGCATTTATGATGTCTATGATAGCTACAACTATCATGTCTCCGACTTCTGGGCGTACCCTACGGAGACCATCCTAAACGGATGCGGCGATGATGAGGATAAAGCGATCCTGTTCTGCTCCATCATGAAGGATGCGGGAATGAATGTCGGCATCATCACATTCCCCGAATCCACCATAGCCGCGGTGGAGATCGACCTGTCCGACAGCTACATCGGAACCTATGCCAAGACCGTCAGGGAACTGTACAACAGATATACTGTAGCAGATACCGATTCCCAGCTTAGATTGGGAGAGCTCAGATCGTATTATGATGTGTCCGAGGACGGCACCCTCTACTACAACGGCGAAGAGATCCACGGAAAGTACAGACTAGAGACAGTCTGATATACTACGATGAAGTCGGTGTCCTCATGGCATTCGGTTTATTCAGACCCACAGGAGAGTACAAACTTGTGGTCCTGGTCAGGAACGATCTCAAAATGGGCAAGGGCAAGATCGCCGCACAGGTAGGTCATGCAGCCGTAGAATGTGCCCTCTTCACCGAGAAGAAGGACAAAAGGACGTTCGATGCCTGGTACAGAAGCGGTCAGCCCAAGATCGTACTCAAAGTGGATTCTTTAGAGGAACTCGACAAGTACAGGATGATCGCCAGCAGCAACAAGATCCACATTGCGGTCATCACCGATGCCGGAAGGACACAGGTGGACCCAGGTACGATCACCTGTATGGGTCTGGGGCCTGCGCCTGCCAGCGAGATCGATAAGATCACCGGCGAACTGAAAATGCTGTGATTCAGACCTTCTTTATCTTCGCTTCCTTCTCCATATCAGAGGACTTCAGGTTGTAAAGGCAATCCAGAAGCGATACTTTGAATGAACCGGGACCTTTGCATTCAAGCTCCGCATGCTCCGCTGCGACATTGAATGCCGTGATCGCTGCGATGACAGCGAACAGGTCCGCACCGCTTGCACCTACATATGCTCCGATGACCGAACTCAGCATGCAACCGGTTCCCGATACGGTTCCTTGATAATCCGATCCGTTGGAAAGGACATACAAATCCTTTCCGTCAGAGATGTAATCCTTCTTACCGGTGGCCACGACTACACAACCATACTTCTTCGCTAGCCCCAGGACCAGGTCGCCGATATTCTCAGCGGTGCTCGTGGAATCGACACCTTTGACTCCGCCTGCGACACCTGCAAGGAATGAGATCTCACCTGCGTTGCCCTTGAGTACCTCTGGCTTGACATCCATGATGATCCTGTCGGCCACCAAATTGCGGTATGACGTTGCACCTGCGCCAACAGCATCGAATACAACGGGTACCCCGTTCTTCTTGGCCACGCTGCCTGCCATCTGCATGGATTCGACGGTACGCTCGTTGAGAGTACCCATGTTGAGCACCACGGCACCCGCGATGCGTGATATGTCCACGACATCCTTCATCTCATCCGTCATAATCGGAGAGCCTCCGGAGCATATGCATATGTTAGCACAATCGTTCACCGTGACGTAGTTGGTGATGTGGTGCACCAATGGTGATTTCTCGTGTACGGCATCCATGAACTTTGAAAGATCTGTGACCATGTTCTCTCCATCACCCTCTTGATATAAACATCTGACTAACTGGAGTGGCTTTCCGGCGCTCCCGGGATTTTGGGGAACGCTTAAAAGGACTTTCGGTTGACGATTCCAAGGCTCATTGGAGTCAGCGGAAAGATGATCGAAGATCTACTGTTGAAGATGTTCAAATCTCGCTCCGCTCGATTACAAATGGGACAGGCTCCGCCATCCTAAGTTCATAGAAAGGTCCGTAGTATCAAATGGTGCGATCCCATCTCTATTATTGCCTCAGGAGAGGATCGCATTACTCTCAGAAATACGAAAATAGATAGTTTTAGCGGTAGCAATGGACCCTTCGACGACGTCAGCTTCAAATTGAAGCTGACTGACGATTGGAAAATCACCAATATGACGAGCTTCGAATACCAAAACAAGTATGCCAAGGAATGGATGAATGTATCGAGAGGGATAACCATCATCGGTATCGAATGTACGGTGAAACAATTCGCCTGTGATGTTTGCAAGAACAGAGCGTCTGTAAAACAGACGCGTGCTAGGAACTTCAATCACGTGAGAGGATACGGTTTTGACACGATACTTAAGGTACGTATCCCTCAGGTCTTTTGCCGTTCCTGCGGAACGGTCAAGACCTTCAGTTTTCCTCTGGCCAGGGAGTTCGTTTCATACACGTTGGAATTCGAGAATCATGTTATTAGATTGATGACCAAAGGCACTGTCACCGATGTCTCTGAAGAGATGTGCGTAGGTACATGGATCGTTTGGGATATCGTGGTATATTGGGTGACCAAGGCCTTGGAGAACTTGGATCTTTCCCATGTGACCATGATCACGATCGACGAGACATCTTTCAAGAAGGGTAACAACTTCGTTACCGTTGTTTGCGATCAGAATCGCAAACTGATATTCATGTGTGAAGGAAAGGACAAGGAAACGGTCAAACGGTTCTGCGATTGGTTGATCGAACACAAAGGAGATGCCAAGAACATCAAGATTGTCTGTTCCGACATGAGTCCTGCTTATGAAGCAGGAGTCAAGGATTACCTTGTCAATGCCATCCAGATCTTCGATAAATTCCATATCTTCAAGCTCCTGAATGAAGATATGGACCGTATCAGAAAGAGGCTATTGAGGTCTGCATCACAGGATGATCGCAAGAGAATGGGTAACATCAGATTCACAGTATTCAAGCACCAGTCCAACATGAATGAAGCAGATATAGAAAGGCTCGAGACGATAAGACTCGTCAATCCGGAATTGGCTCTGGCCTATGATATGAAGGAGACTTTCTTCCTGTTGTATGAACAGGACTGCAAAGAGGATGCGATCATATTCTTCAACACATGGTGGGAGTGGGTCTCTAACGAAGGTCCGATGGAACTAAAGAAGAGAGCTATGCTGCTATCAGAGAACTTAGACAAGATTCTATCGTGGTATGATTACCCGATGACGAACGCCTTCGCTGAAGGCGTTAATTCCAAGATTCAGAAGATCAAGGCGGACGGTTGCGGATACACCAATGTGGATAACTTCATCATGGTATGCTTTCTCAAGTTGGGTGATCTTGACATCGATGTTCAATGAACAAAAACGTATGATGGCGGAGCCTGTCTGCTGGATAACGAGCGTAGCGAGCTTTACTCGAATTTACCGGCCGAAACCTCTTAAATACTTTCCCCAAAATCCCAGGAGCGCCGGCTTTCCATATCCTTTATATCCTCCCCGACAATCCGTCTGGCATGGCTATGATCGAGATCGAATACATCCACACCGAGAAGGACATAGACGACGTCAGCATTAGGAGACCCACATACGGCAAGATGAGGGCCTATATCCAGGACCTCATATACGAAATGAAGGCAGGTGACATCTCATGTTCATTCAAGGATACCGTCATCGAGGATGGCAAACATGAAGTTCTGATAAACGGCAGGACCATCCCGGAAATCATAGACGGACTCGAGATCAGGCATCTCGATGTCGAGGAGGGCTGCGACCACGGAAAACCCAGCAAGATCCTCTTCGGACGCCCCACACTGGACTGGAAGAAGAAGTACATAGAGGATGTGCCCGACACGATCATGAAAAATGCCATCGCAAAGGTGTACGCCGACGAGAGGCAGAAACAGCTGGATTCCCAGTGAACAGGTGCTATTCAGGCACCTATCTTTTTCAATATCGATACAGAGGCACCCATATGTCCGACGACATCGAACTCATCAGCGACTTCAAAGCCCTGAAGATGAATGTCATCCGTGTGGACGAGGATGACATCCAGACCGTATTCGACCGCATAGCGGAGATCGGTACCCTCGACTACGAGGAGGAACTGGACCCCAAGGATTCCAAGGAGCCCTTCAGATTCATGCAGTCGTTCATCCTGAGAGAGAACTGTGATGCCGAGGTACTGTGGTTCGATACCGACAAGAAGGTCCTAGGTGCGATCAGGGTGTCCGCAGTTGTAGACGATGACGAGGAAAAGGAGTTCAACTCCAGATTGGGTGTCATCAAGAACACTTCCACGGAAGGGATCAGGAACGATTCCCACTCATCCACGTTGTCCCCTTATATGCACATGTGCTTCAAGAGGGCACTAGGCCTCTGATCGTGCAGAAACCCTTAAAACGATATCCCCATGCTCCGACCAATGTTCGAGATCATCAGAAGGGACGGGCTCGCCCGTATCGGAAAATTCACCACCAATTCGGGACGCACGATGGAGACGCCGGCGCTGTTCCCTGTAATCAACCCCAAGATTAACACGGTACCTGCCAGGGAACTCTATGACAAGTTCGGCTTCAAGTCCCTGATCACGAACTCGTACATCATCAAGAACACCCCCGAGCTCAAAGAGAAGGCCCAGGCGGTGGGACTCCACGAGATGCTCGACTTCCCCGGGATCATCATGACCGACTCCGGAACATTCCAGAGCCATATGTACGGAGAGGTGAAACTCACCAACGAGGAGATCATCGAGTTCCAGAAATCCATCGGTACCGACATCGGTACGGTCCTCGACATATTCACCGAACCCTACTGGACGAAGGAACAGACTGCCGAATCCATCGAGGTCACGCTGGAGAGGACCCAGAAGGCCTGCGAAATGAAGGGCGAGATGATGATCAACGGTGTTGCACAGGGTTCAATCTACACGGACCTCAGGGAAAGCTGCGCACGCAGGATGGCCACCATGGACATCGACGTTCACCCCATCGGAGGAGTCGTTCCCCTGATGGAGCAGTACAGGTACGCAGAGCTCGTGGACGTCATCATGTCCAGCAAGAAGGGTCTGAACCCCAACCGTCCGGTCCATCTGTTCGGTGCCGGTCACCCTATGATCCTCGCATTCGCTGCACTGATGGGATGTGATTTCTTCGATTCAGCATCATATGCAAAATTCGCCCGCGACGAGAGGATGATGTTCGTGGACGGAACTTTCCGTCTCGCCGAGATGGAATCCCTTGACTGCAACTGTCCCGCATGCCGCGGACACACCCTGGAGGAGCTCAGGAAGATGGAGAAGGGCAAGAAGACCAAGCTCATCGCCGAGCACAACCTCTATCAGATCACCCAGGAACTGAACCTCGTCAGGAGATATATCCGTGAGGGACGCCTCTGGGAGCTCGCAGAGCTCAGGTGCAGGGCACATCCCGCTCTTCTGGAAGCGCTCAGGAAGCTGAAGGACTATCAGGACGTCATGGAGCAATACGATCCCATCAGCCGCGACGGTGCCATATTCTACACCGGTCCCGAGACGAGGAACCGTCCCGTGTTCAAGAGATACCTCGACAGGCTCGGAACGAGATACGTCCTCCCTACGGACAAGGTCGCCCTCTTCGAGGACAACCACGGCAAGCCTTACAGCAGACCCTACGAGCAGGATTTCGACAAGGCACGCAGGGCAGGATACACTCCTATCGTCGTTGCACCCTTCGGACCTGTTCCGGCAGAACTCGACGAACTGTACCCGTTAGCGCAGTCGCTGTTCCCCCAGATCCCCGACATGGAGACCGAGACGGAATCCGAAAGGCTCACTTACCAGTTCCTCAGCATGATGGGCGTGAAGGAGGTCATCCTCCAGGATCAGATCCCCGACGACGGTACCGAGGAATTCGATGCCAACATGCTCAGGGCAAAAGCCGTTGCTAGATACCAGTTCGGTATCGAGGCTGCAGATGCCCTATTCAGGGAACCTGTGGAACTCGTCACCAGTAAGAAGACAGGCAAGATCAGGAATGTCATCTCCGACGGAGAGCATGTCCTGTCCATGCGTGCAGGCGACGGATTATAC
The DNA here is from genome assembly GCA_937892275.1 of uncultured Methanomicrobiales archaeon. Taxonomy (GTDB): domain Archaea; phylum Thermoplasmatota; class Thermoplasmata; order Methanomassiliicoccales; family Methanomethylophilaceae; genus Methanoprimaticola. The sequence continues at coordinate 9,975 of CALAVG010000064.1, forward strand.
ACGCTGAAGCTCGAGGGAGCCAAGAGGATCACCCAGGCTGTGCCCAAACCCCACATGAGGGTGCAGGTCATGGATGATGCAGTCCCCTTCGCTGCTCAGGGCCGTAACGTGTTCGCTCAGTTCGTCACCGAGTGCGATCCCGAGATACGCACAATGGAAGAGGTCATCGTCACGGACAAAGACGATAACCCGATCGCAACCGGACGTGCATTCCTCGTACCCTTCGAAATCGAGCAGATGAAGAAGGGAATGGCCGTCAAGGTACGTTCAGGTTCCAGCGACGAATGATTGCTCGAAGCCATCTATAAAACCACAAAGATCTGAAGGATTCAGGCACCCGGGCTTTCGCCCAGATACCGGATCCTTTCAGAGATGTTTCTAGTCGGATCGGCATCAGGCCGTCTCTTCATACATGTATTTCCTGCACACAGGGATGATCACTCCGCCAATCGCGTTTCCGATAGCGACGAGGATTATGAGCAACAGTGCGTCGACAGAGAACACGCCAGCGGAGCAGAAGTAGAACATATCCGCGATACTGTGCTCCGAACCCGCCAGAATGAAGGTGGGGACACATATGAACGCTCCGAGGTAGCTCTTCTTCGTCTTGTACACATCCGCCGCGATGAACATCAGGATACCGCAGAAGATCCCTTTCAGAACAATCTTGAGGGGGTCATCGAGCATGGCTATCTTCGCATCTATGAATCCGGGTACGAACTGGTCCGCCATTGGCATGCACTGAGCGATCAGCAGTGTTCCGACAAAATTACCTATGAGCATGATCAGAAGATCGATGCCGTATGTCCAAGGCTTGTCGTCGAACATGTATCCGACCTTTCCTGTGTACAGGTCCAATCCAAAAGTGAATACCGTGAACAGTCCGATGGAGAACAGGATGGCCCCTACCCATTTCAGCTCAGGGTTTATTCCCATGGTTCCGAGCAGTACTGCTCCCCCCAATCCGATACTCATTCCGGCGAGTATCGCCCTTATGAAACATTTCAGATAGTGCTGGTAATCCATCGGGTATCACCAATGAAACTTGTTATCTTTCGTATCCATATAATCGTTATTATTATCCGCCAGAAGTGAGATGCGGTGAACATGAGAGGCGACCTTCACACGCTCAAGAGAGTATGTAGCTACGCATCGGTCGTGATGCTCATCGGAGAGGGTGCCTTCGCTATCCTTGCGGCCGCCATGCTCGCGATGGGCGGAATGGCCTTGTCCGACAAAGGATTCCGTCAGACATTCACCGACCTGATCTGGTGCAGGGACGATGACGTATCGATCATCGCCGGGTCTATCGAGATGTGCCTCATCTTCATCGCGATGTTCATCACGGTGATGGTCATCCATGACATCATGGTGTCCATACAGAACGAGCACAGCCCCTTCATGGAGCAGACCCCTAACGGATTGAAGCTCGTATGCACCACGTTCATCCTGTGTGCCTCTCCTCTTATGGGATTGGAGTACCTTTGCAGGGAGGACTTCGTTCTCGCACTGTGCGTGGCATTGCTGTGCATCCTGATCTCGGTGGTGCTCTACTGCCTCACGATAATCTTCCGCTACGGATACCTTCTCCAGGATGAATCGGACCATACGTTGTGATAACATGGCGATAATCCTCAGACTTGACAGGGTGATGGCGGACAGGAAGATGTCCCTCAACGAACTCGCCGAGAAGGTGGGCATCTCCAATGTCAATCTGTCGAATATCAAGACGGGCAAGATATGCGCTATCAGATTCTCCACGCTGAACGGTATCTGCAAGGCCCTGGACTGTCAGCCCGGGGACATCCTCGAATATGTCGAGGACGAGGATTCAGACACTTGAACCCTCGCTCTCGGATGCCAGTTCCCTTTCCATCCTCTTCTTCGAGAACAGTACGGAATCCATGAATGCGACCCATGTGATCTCGATAAGGATCGATGTCGCTATTGCAACCATTCCAGGAGGATAGAGCGCGACACACAATGCTATTGCTACACCCTTGTTCTTGTAGGATGTCATGAGAATATCCGTGACCCTCTGACCCCAGCGTATTCCTGCCTTCTTTTCGATGACTTCCACAGCGGTTCCCAGACCGAAGGATCTGAGGGCCGCGATGATGATGAACACTGCGAAGATCCACAGCTCGTTGCCGGAGAAGTTAGTCGCACCGACAGAGAGCCATACCATAAAGAAGATACAGCAGTTCAGGAAGGCCGCGAGGAAATCCTTGTTGATCTGCACCTTGACCAGGAACCTGGACAGGATCAGCGGAACACCGATCAGCTCGATGACAGTGATGATCAGGAATTCCATATCGACGGAATCCCCAAGCGCCATCCAGACTATGAACGGAATCCAGATCAGCGAGAGTATGTAGATGACGATCGTTCCCCTTGCGGCATGCTCTGCATCTCCGCGGAGGATGATCGATAACGGAAGGACGGAACCTGCGAAGGGTGTTGCGGCGATGAAGACCAATCCCGCAGCCTGCTTGGCGTACTCCGTATCCTTCAAAAGGAAATATCCCAACAGAGGGATGATAGAAGCGACGATCATTCCAAGGAATATGGCCCTGGCCATCGATTTACCGTACTTCAGAGGGTTAAGGTTCTGCAACGGGATCCTCGACATGGAGAGGGTCAGCATGACCACCAATGTCAGTATGGTCAGATTGGAGCGCAGTCCCGCATCTAGCACATCTCCCGGGAACGCTCCCGAGAAGTTCGTTATCAGGGCCACGACCATGGCGGCCATCATCATGAACGCACTGCTGGTCAGCAGCGTCATCGCTTTCATGATTGTAATATAGTAAGGTCAGTATTTATCGATTATCGATAAATAATTCATTTATAACATGAATATAATGATGATGTATGGCCTATGTGAGACCCGTGAAGGCGGGATGGTGGAATGTATTCAGACCGTGGACCCTCCACGGTGCCGTAGTACCCGTTCTCATAGGAGGTGCAGTGGCATTCCAGACAGCGGAACTCAACGCGCTGAGCGTCGGCATATTCATCCTGATAATGATAGGTGGATGCCTGCTGCAATCTGCCGCGAACATCCTCAACACCTACGGTGACTTCAAGAGCGGAGTCGATACCGTAGAGAACGAGACAAGGTCCCCGGAACTGGTCACTGGTGTGCTCACTCCGAAGAAAGTACTCTACGCCGGATTGGCATGCCTAGGCATCACAGCCATACTCGGCCTCATATTCATATGGTACTCCGGATGGGGGATACTGATCTACGGACTCCTCGGAATCCTCGGTGCGGGCACATACACGGTAGGATTGTCATACAAGTACCACGGAATGGGACAGATCAGCGTGTTCATAATGATGGGTCTGCTGATGCCCCTCGGTACATACTGCGTCCTCACCGGAGAGATGTTCTCCATGGAGGTGCTCCTGCTGAGCCTGCCCAACACGTTCATGATCACTGGTGTCCTGGCAGGCAACGAGATGAGGGATTACTACGAGGACAAGAAGGCGGATGCGGGAACGCTCATAGGCCACTTCTCCTACGAGACGGGAATGAAGATCTACCTTTTCGAGGCCCTTGTGTCCTTCCCAATCCTTATTGTATTGGTGGCATTCGGAGCAGCACCTCTGGGATGTCTCCTGGCATTGCTCACATTGTACGATGCCTACATCCTCTTGCAAAACAGCAAGAAGGCACCGACCGATCCGCATGCGAGTTTCATGCTGGTACCACTCTGTTTCAAGCTCAATTGGCACTTCGGAGTGCTGATGGTAATAGGATATGTTTTAGACATGAACATCATCCCGATGGTGATCTGAAATGACCGATGATCTCAAGACCGGAAATCAGTTCGAGGGAAAGGAAGAGTTCGTCAAGGACGCCTTCACCGAGATCGCAGAATACTACGACGACATGAATGAGGTTATGTCCATGCACATGGTGCAGGGTTGGCACAAGTTCATGATGAAGAAGGCCGGTGACATCAAGGGGAAGACCTGTCTTGACGTCGGTACCGGAACCGGTGAGATCGCTTTCCATGTCGCAAGGACGGCTGGTCCCGGGTCCACGGTCATCGGAGTGGACATCACACCTGCCATGCTCGAGCTGGCGAAGAGGAAGGAGAAGGAACTCGACCTTCCAGTCAAGATCGACTGGCGCGAAGGAGATGCCCTTGCTCTTGACATCCCCGAAAATTCTGTGAATCTCGTCACATCCGGTTACATGCTCAGGAACGTCACCAACATCCTTCAAGCTGTTTCCGAAATGCACAGGGTGCTCGCTCCCGGAGGAAAGGTCGTCGTCGCAGAGCTGTCCAAGCCCAAGAACAGGATCATCAAGATCGGTTACAACATCTACATGAAAAGGGTCAAGGCATACGGCCGCAAGCGTGACAGCGGAAAGAAGATCGACGGTAAGTTCTCACCTTACGAGTGGCTCACCACATCCATTGAGGGATTCCCTTACGGAGAGGACATGGTCGCGATCTTCAAGAAGGCCGGATTCGATGATGCACACTTCTACGTGAAATCGATGGGTGCGGTCAACATCTATGTCGGCACCAAGAAATAATGATCACTGACTGTTGAGCTTCATCAGTATCTCGTAGGCAGGCTGCATACCGTTCTGAGCGGCCTTGGTCAGCCACTCCACGGCCTCGACGTATTCCATCTTTATCTGACCGGACAGCGCGAGTGCTCCCAGGTTGTACTGTGCCGTAGGCTCACCGTGCTCTGCCGCCTTCCTGAAGTACGCTTCCGCCTTCTTCAGGTCGTTGGCCTCGAGATATAGCGAACCGACCATCGACTCCGCCGGAACGAACTCCTTGTCCGCAGCACTCTCGAACCACTCGAGCGCCTTGGCTCTGTCCAGTTCTCCCAGATATTCTCCGAGATACAGCAGACCGATGTTGTACTCCGCCTTGACATCGCCCTTCATGGCAGCCGTCAGGAAGTACTTCTCCGCTTCCTTGTACTCGCCTCTCTCGAAAAGTATGCCCCCATAACAGAGACATGCATCCGAATCCTCCTGGTCCGCGGCCAGCTTGAAGTACTTCTCCGATTCGGCACGATCCCGAGGTATCCCTTCACCGTTGTCGAGCATGAATGCAAGATCATATTGGGAATACGAATCCCCTTGGTCAGCGAGTTCCCTGTACATCTGGGCCGCTTTGGCCTTGTCCATCTCGACCCCGTCTCCGTTGCGGTACTTCGTGGCCAGAAGGTACTTGAAATCCACGCTGCCCTGCTCGGCATAGCGTACGATCTCCTCGAGGGAATACTGCTGCTGTTCCATGGGAATCACTTAAGAAATGGGGGGCCGGAGCCCCTTTGAATCGTTTGCTCAGAACTCCTTAGGGAGCTTGCTGTTGTACACTGCGTAGATCGCCTTGTACAGCATGTACTCGTCAGCCTTTGCGACGACTTCGACGGGTGCGTGCATCGACAGAACAGGGACACCGATATCGATGGTGTCGATGTTGTTGAGCGAGATGTAGGATGCGATGGTTCCTCCGCCTCCGACATCGATCTTTCCGAGCTCGGCCATCTGCCAGGTGACATCGGCCTCCCTGAAGATCCTCTGGACGAAGTTCACGACCTCTGCGGATGCATCGTTGGTGCTGTACTTTCCTCCTGCTCCGTCGTACTTGGCGAGGATGGGCCCGTAGTTCATGAACGCACAGTTATTCCTCTCGAAGACCTCGGGCCATGCGGGATCGAATCCTGCTCCGACGTCAGCGGAGAGACAGAACGAGTTCCTGAGAACATGCCTGACCTCGCATCCCTCTGCCTGCGCCAGGTCCTCCACGAAGTCCCTGAAGAAGTAGGATGCCATTCCGGTCGGACCGTCGGATCCTGTCTCCTCCTTGTCGGCGAAAATCGTCATCGTGGTGTACTCAGGATTCTTGGTGTCCAGCTCTGCCAAGAACTCTGCGTATGCGCATGAGCTGTCATCCTGTCCGTATCCGGCGATGAGGGATCTGTCGAATCCAAGATCCCTTGCCTTGAATGCGGGAACGGCACAGAGTTCTGCGGACTCGAAGTCGCCCTCTGTGATTCCGTACTTCTCGTTGAGGATCTGCATGATGGCGAGCTTGCACTTCTGTGCGACCTTCTCGTCGTCGTAGGGCCAGGATCCGATCAGGAGGTTGAGCTGCTCTCCCTCGACCACTTTGGAAGCGGTCTTCTGCATCTGGTCCCTTGCCAGGTGGACCAGCAGGTCCGTGATTATGAATGAGGGATCGGATTCGTCCTCTCCGACGTTGATCGTGACCTTGGTTCCGTCCTTGAGTATGACGACTCCGCGGATGGACATCGGAACGGTGGTCCACTGATACTTCTTGATGCCTCCGTAGTAGTGGGTCTTGAAGTAGACCATCTCGCCCTCTTCGAAGAGCGGGTGGGGCTTGAAATCGAGCCTGGGGCTGTCCAGGTGGGCGACCGATACACGGATTCCCTCGGAAACGGGCTTCTTACCCTTAGTGCACATGATAAGGTCCTTGCCACGGTTGTTCAGATAGAACTTGTCTCCGGCCTTGTACTTCTTCCCGGGCACGTACTCGGTGTACTTGTGCTTCTTGAGGATCGGGATGGCGTACTCCACGGCTTCGCGCTCGGTCTTGTTCGCGAGGAACTTTTTGTATCCTTCGCAGAACTTGTTCGCCTCATCGAGGAACTTTGCATCCTTCGCTCCGATGCTCTTGGGATTCGAAAGTAATTCTTCGGACAGTTTCTGTCCTTTGGACTTCTTCTCTGCCATGTTCCGCTTATCTTAGAACCGATTATTAAGAGATTTGCAGAGAGTATCGGAATTATCGCATAGTATAGGGAGAATCTGCCGGCGATACCGGCAGATGATTTGATTGGAAGAAGTTGATCAGTGGATGTGATCCAGTGCACCACAGCCCTCAGCGGCCTTGATGCATTCGGAACAGCCGTTTCCGGAGATCTTGGGGAGTCCGGCCTCCAGGAGCCTGAGGACCTTGTCGAGGCATGATGCCATGGTCTTCTTGACCATATCGATGTCCACGGCCTCCTCCTTCCACGCATCGTAGTCGGTGATGGTGGCGAGACTGCAGTAGCACATTCCGAGCTCCCTTGCCAGCTGGCATTCGGGAACGACTGTCATACCGATGATGTCGCCGAACTGCCTGAACATCCTGCTCTCCGCCCTGGTCGAGAACCTGGGTCCCTCGATGCAGACGTATGTTCCGCCCCTGTGATACTTGATACCGAGCTTCTTTGCGGTCTCGGCGAAGACCCCGTTGAGGTATTCACAGAATGGATCGGGTATGGCGATATGGGTGATCGAATCGTCGAAGTAGGTGTAGTCGCGCTTCTTGGTGAAATCGACGAACTGGTCGACGATAACGAGGTCACCGGATGCGAACTTCCTCTGAAGGGATCCGACCGCACATGCTGAGATGACATACTTGCATCCGAGCTGCTTCAGGGCGTACATATTGGCCTTGTAAGGGACGGACGAAGGTGGGTAGGGTATCGTAGTCCCGTGACGGTGGAGGAACGCGACCTCCACACCAGCGATCTTACCTATAAGGATCTCATCCGACGGTTTCCCGTAGGGGGTATCTGGGTAGACCTTGTCTATCAGTTCGAATGTATCAGGATTATAGATTCCCGTTCCGCCTATGACCGCTATCTCAGGCATAATGACTCATCCTCATTCTCATATTTATGATGATTGAGAGTTGGAATGCTGGCACATCAGAGTTTCTTGGTCATCTCGTACGGTGTCACGTGGAGTGCCTTGTCGGCCTCCTCCTTGGTCAGTCCGGCTCCGAGGGCCACGATCATGGCCTCCTCTTCATTCATGAGGTTCTCTGGCTGGTGGGTATCCGAATCGATGACCATCATCGCTCCGACCTCCCTGGCCATGTTGACCACGTGACCGTTGGTGATGTTGTGGCCTGCACGTCCGGTGACCTCCAGGATGACATCGTTGTCCTTGGCCAGCTGAGCCTCTTCCAATGTGATGAAACCGGGATGGGCCAGGATATCGATCTCAGGGTTCTCCACAGATGCACGGTTGGTTCCGGGCATCACGGGTTCAGTGACGGTCTCACCGTGCACGACGATCCACTCCGCTCCGAACTTCCTTGCCATCTTCGCGACCTTGTCGATCTGTCTCGGAGGGACGTGAGTGATCTCCACTCCGGGGAGGACCTTGATGTAATCCTCGCAGAGGTCGATGGCCTTCACCATGTTGGTGACGACCCATTCCACATTGGTCATGTCGACGTGATCCGTGATTGCGATAAGGTCGTGGCCCTTGTACATGGCCCTGCGGACCAGTTCCGCCGGGATCAGTTCACCGTCGCTGTAGACGGTGTGAGTGTGAAGATCTGCTCTGCTCATTCTGCTCTCTCCTTCAGCTTCTTGTAGACCTCGGACATCGGGAGTCCTGTCTTCTCGATCGCCACCATCGTGTGGTAGATCAGGTCGGCCAGTTCCCAGGCCATCTCGTCCTTGTCCTTGTCCTTTATCGCCAGGGCGAACTCCCCGGCCTCCTCGATGACCTTCTTGCACATGCGTGTCTCGTCGTTGAAGAGCTTGCATGTGTAGCTCTCGTCGGAAGGGTTGGCGTGCCTGTCCTCGATCACGCGTTTGAGATCTGGGAGGATCGCCATAGTCTCCTCGGTATCGCCGTAGATCACCTCATCGAAACATGAGGGCTTCCCGAGATGGCATGCGACACCTGTCTGCTCCACCCTTACCAGGAGGGTGTCTCCGTCGCAGTCGGACTGGATGGACTTGATCTTCTGCACATGGCCGGATTCCTCTCCCTTCTTCCACATCTTCTGTCTGCTCCTGGACCAGAAATGGGTGTATCCTGTGGACTTCATGAGCTCCACCGCTTCGGCATTCGACCACGCGACCATCAGAACCTCGTTGGTGATCCAATCCTGGACCACGACGGGGATCAGTCCTTTGTCATCGTATTTGAGTTCGGTCATCTTACGCACACTCCGTTGTCCCTGAGGTATTCCTTTACCTCGCCCACGGTGTATTCCTTGTAATGGAAGATTGATGCTGCCAATGCAGCTGACGCATTGGTCTGCTGGAAGACCTCCAGGATGTGCTCCTTGGAACCGCATCCTCCGGAGGCTATGACTGGAATGGAAACAGCATCGGAGATCAGGGAGGTGGGCTTGATGTCGTAACCGTTCTTCACGCCGTCCGCGTCCATCGATGTGAACAGGATCTCCCCTGCTCCCAGCTCCTCCACCTCCTTGGCCCATTCTATGGCATCTATGCCTGTGAACCTGGTGCCTCCGTGGGTAACGACCTCGTAGTGGTCGTCCTTCCATTTACCGTCTATCGCGACGACTATGCACTGGCATCCGAATGCGTTGGAGCACTCGGTGATGATGTCGGGATTCTGGACTGCGGCAGAGTTGATCGATACCTTGTCCGCTCCCGCGTTGAGCGTATTCCTGACGTCCTGGACGGATCTTATACCGCCTCCGACGCAAAGCGGGATGTTGAGTCCCTCCGCGGTCTTGTTGACCACGTCGAGCAAAGTGGCCCTCTCCTCCTGTGATGCGGAGATATCCAGGAACGTTATCTCGTCCGCGCCCTGACCCTCGTAGTCGATGGCCATCGTCGGCGGGTCTCCGACCTCCTTGATATTCTGGAAGTTGACCCCTTTCACGACCATTCCGCCCCTCATGTCGAGGCAGGGTATGATTCTCTTGGTCAGCATAGGATCACTCGATCTTCACTGCGCCCTTGTTGCTCAGTGTCTGCTTCCTCACCACTACAGCATCCTTGAGGGCCTTACCCATGGACTTGAATCCGGCCTCTATGATGTGGTGCTCGTCGAATCCGCGGATCACCAATATGTGCAGGGTTATACCGGCGGTCATCGCGAAACTCCTGAAGAAGTGGGTGTACAGGGGATCGGGACAGTCCGCTTCGCAATACGGCCTGTCGACGAGATCCAATGATGTCATGACCATGGCGTCGTCCATGACGACTGTGGCGGTTGCCATCCTCTCGATCGGCTTGTCGCCGAGAGCGTCCCTGAGGGCCTTTCCCAATGTGATAGCGACATCCTCTATCAGGTGGTGGTCGTTGTCCCCTTTCGCTGTCATCTTGATGTCGAAGTCCGCATACTTTGCGAGCGTCTCGACCATGTGCTTGAGGAACTGGAGATCGCAATCGACCTCGAACTTTCCCTTGCCATCCAGATTGAGCTCCACGGTGACGGATGTCTCCCTGGTCTCGCGCTTTATCTTAGCAACCCTGCTTGCCATTTCAATCGGTTAGAATATCCCGCACGATTTAATAATAATATGCGGAAGAATCAAAGAGAAAAGAAAGACCCGTGAGGGCCTGTTTCTTAGGATCAGTCCTCGGACTCGACCTCTACCTCGACGGTGACCTCTTCGGGCTCGGCCATCTCCTTGGCAGGTTCCTCGACGGTCTCGGAAGGCTCCTCTGCAGGTTTCTCCTCCTGGACCGTGTCCTTCTTGTACCTCTCGGGTACGGGGACCCTCTTGGCGGTGGATTCGCCGGTGGGGTTCAGCGGGAGCAGTGCGTCGAGGTATTTCTGCTTGGCAGGGCAGTCGACGAATGCGTACTCGAACACATCACGGAGGGTCTCTACGGTGTAGATCTCCATCATGTCGTAGTACTTCCTGTCGATCATGACATCCTTCTCGTTCTCCATGGGGATTAATGCCATCTTGATTCCGGAGTTCGCGGCAGCTTCGAGCTTTGCGGTCACTCCTCCGATGGGCATCACGGTTCCCCTGACGTTCAGGGATCCGGTCATCGCCAGGTCCTGACGGATCGGGATGTTCTCGAGAGCCGAGATGATGACCGTAGCCATGGTCACGGAAGCGCTGTCCCCGTCGACACCGTTGTATGCGGCGACGTATTCGAGGTGGATGTCCAGTTCGGACAGGTCCGTGAGCGTGTACTTCTTGATGACGGCTGCGATGTTATCCACAGCCTCCTGCGCGATCTTTCCGAGCTGACCGGTGGCGATGATCTTTCCGCCCTTCTTGTTCTGTGCGGGGGTGACCTCTGCCGCAAGGGGCATGACCATTCCGGACATCTCCGAGGAGTTGCCGTTGGAGAGCACTGCGAGACCATTGATGAGTCCGACCGCCTCTCCCTTGTTGTGGAAGAGCTGGTATCTCATCATTCCCTCGATCTGCTTGTCCGCGATCTGCTGCTCGAGACTGCGTGCGGTCTCCCTGGCAGCCATCACATGCTCTGCCGTGACGAGCTTGTCGCCCTTGTTGACCGCCATATCTCCGGAGATACGGATCAGTCCTCCGAGCTCCCTCATCCTGAGTGTGATCTCTCCCTTCTTTCCGGAACGGCGCTGACCCTCCCTGAGGATCTCTCCGACAGCGTACTTGTCGAATGCGGGGATCTTCTCGTCCTTCTTGACCTCCTGGGCGACGAACCTTGCGATGTTGAGACGGTTCTCGTCTGTGTCGGGCATGTTGGTCTCCATGAAGACCTCATATCCGTATCCTCTCACCCTTGACCTGAGTGCGGGGTGCATTCCCTGGATAGCGTCCAGGTTTCCTGCGCAGACGAGTATAAAGTCGCAAGGGACGGGTTCCGATTTGACCAATGCACCGGACGACCTCTCAGACTGACCAGTGATGGACATCTTCTTCTCCTGCATGGCTGTGAGGATCGCCTGCTGGGATTCCATCCTGAGGAGGTTGATCTCATCGAGATAGAGGACTCCCTTGTTCGCCTTGTGGATACATCCTGCCTCGATCCTGTCGTGGGAAGGTGTCTCCAATCCTCCGGATTGGAAGGGGTCGTGCCTGACGTCTCCGAGGAGAGCACCGGCGTGTGTTCCGGTAGCGTCGATGAACGGAGGCAGGTCCCCGGGATCGTGTCCTACGAGTACCTTGGGTACGATTGCGACCTCGTTCCTGGGCTGCATGGGGTTCCTGAAGAGCAACAGTATGAGGAACACACCCATGAACGCGATGAGCGCCACGGTGTATCCGAAGAATATCGCTCCTCCCAGACCCAATGCCATGAGCAGGATGCAGATGTAGATGTAAGCAGAGTTCTTCTGAGTCTTGTGGGCCGCGGCAGCTGCCTTCTGCTCGGCGACGACCGCCTTTCCCTTCCCTGCGGGAAACGTCCTGATCCTGGGCTCGTTGAAATCCTCGGGGTTGTGATATGCAACGATATCGACCAGGTCCTCCTTGGGAAGATACTCCACCATTGAGTTGGCCAGCATGGACTTACCAGTACCGGGCTCTCCGATGAGCATCACATGCCTCTTCTGGGCAGCGGCCTTCCTCATGATGTTGACGGCCCTGTCCTGACCGATGACACGGTCCGCTATCATCTTAGGGACCTCTATGTCGTCGGTGGTCTTGAATGTCTGTTGATCCACCCATGCCTCTACGGACAAGGTGGACTTCTGCTTGGTTTCTTCTGTCATTTACCCCGTTTCTCCTTTAATCAGACGACACCTGACCTCACTGCGTAAATCATCGACAATACGATTACTACTCCGATGACCGCTATGAATATCATCTCTCCGTACTTATCCCAGAATGGGATCCCTCCCACAGGGACGTACGTGTTTTTCTCCAGTTCAGGAAGCTTGAGCGATACATCGCCCTTGAATTCCAGATTCGTGAGAAGCGCCGACGACATCGAATACGTCTTACCGTCGTAGGAGACCTCGGTGAGGTATCCTGCGATACCGGTGTCCACAGCGTATGTCGGATCGACTATGTACCATGATTTCTTAGTCTCGCCGTCCACATCCCCTTCCAGATACACGTAATTCCAGAAGCTGAGATCCTCGTTGGACGCGAGAATGTTGGATCCCGATACGGTCAATACCGGGATGTTGTTCTGTTTGCAAATGGCCGTGAAGGCCTGTGCTATACCTGCAGAGGTGCCCTGTTTGTTCACCAGTGCATCGTATATGTTGCTGATCTTCCCTTCCTCATCCTTCTTGAAGTTCACACGATCCAGCTGCGACATAATGTCCTTGACCTTGTCCGCATCCGCTGATCCGGATACGGAGAAGTCCTTCAGTGCAGTATTCAGCTTCTCAATGGCCTCTGCATCGATGCCTTCGGGCACGGTCAGCGAGAATGTCACGCTCTTAACGACATAGAATGATTCGTCATCGACGACGACCGTACCGACCTCATGGGAGACCTCCACATCCTCCACAGGGTAATCCCATATGTAAGGGACTAGGGGATTCGAGAGATACAGGGCCGTGAGAGCGTTGCGGACCACATCCTCGGCGTATTCCTTCGCTTCATCGGTATCTTTGCAGAGTACCTTCGCTTCTAGTGCAATAACAAACTCCTTCGTGTCACCATCGTAGGATGTGGCCTTGTTGACCTCCTTGAACACGAGCTTGCTGTTCTCATCAAGCTGCTCGTAGTAGGTGAAGACCTCTGAGTCGAGAGCATCCGCATCTATTGCTGGTAACATCATGACGGATGCCATAAAGACCAGTGCGACAATTATAGCGGTTTTCGACTCCATGGTCCCTCGCATAATTCCCTTCTTTTTATTATTATGGGTTACTCGCTTCGACATTATGCGATTAATCCGTATCAGGATGGTGGCTATCGAGGCCGATATCATGACTTTTGGGCCCTTTCCTTCTTCATGGCTCTAAGGACCTACTTATCATCGTCGGGTACCCTGTAGGATTCGCAGATCTTCTGTATGGATTTCCTGAATACCCAGTCGTCCATCCTTCCGGACTCGAGAACTGCCATCGACCTCTCCGGGAACTTGATGTAGCAGAAGGAGAACGCCCATGCCGCGCCCATCTTGTAGTAATATCCTTCATGGCGGTACGAAGCGATATCCTCCAGCAGGTCATCCACATGATTCTCGTCGATGAAATGGTCCATACGGAAGATCAACGAGACCCTCATGCGGTACTCGTCGCCGGAATTCATCAGATCGGCGAAGTAACCGTAGACCTTCTCGGAATCCTTCTTCTGGAACTTCCATGCTGAGCAGAATGAATCGCATGTGGACCAATTGTCTATGATGCCTAGGAACCCTTCAGTATACTCGATCCGTCTTTCGGCATCCATGGGGGCAGTGGCTATGACGAATCCGCAGAGCATCTCCTCCTCGAAGATCTCTGGCTCATCTCTAAGGAACGACTCCCAATCGTCCTTGATGATCCTCTTGGCAAGGGCCCTGATCTTCGGGACCCTCACGCCCATGATCCCTTCCTTCCCGGGTATCAGCTTGGACGAGAACTCGGCGTACTCGGGCTCGGCCTCATCCTTCAGGATCCTGCGGTGATCGATCAAGTTCCACTCCCTCCAGATTCAGGAGCTTCTTCTTGATGGTCACACCGCCGCTGTAGTTCCCGTATCCTCCTGAGGAAGGTATCACGCGGTGGCACGGCACCAGTATCGGCAACGGGTTGTCCCTGCACGCGAATCCGACAGCACGCATGGAGTTCGGATACCCTATCGCCTCTGCGATCTCCTTGTAGGTACGTACCTCTCCGTAAGGGATCCTGTTGAGCTCCTCCATGACCCTCGACCTGAAATCGGAACCGTCGTAGCGGAGGTCGAGGTCGAAGTCCATCCTCTTCCCCGAGAGATATTCGTTGATCTGCCTGGCGGCCTCCTTCAATGCGGGAGTCTCGCATTGATCCATCGGGGGAAGGTTCGAGCATGGAAGGTATACTCCTGTAATCATGCCCTCGCCATCCTCGGTGATGCTGACCGTGCCCAGAAGGGTGAAGAAGGAAGCGATGCATGATCCGCGCATATTGCAGTCATTAACGTGATTCTTTTTAAGTATGCCTAAGTGCCAGAGCATTCCTGGCAAGGCTTTTTATCCTAATCACTCTTAGTACGAATCCGAGGTTACACCATGGAACTAAAAGGATCCAAGACAGAGCAGAACCTGATGGCCGCATTCGCCGGCGAGAGTCAGGCGAGGAACAAGTACACCTACTTCGCATCCAAGGCCAAGAAGGAAGGCTACGAGCAGATCGCAGACATCTTTCTCGAGACAGCCGAGAACGAGAAGGAGCACGCCAAGATCTGGTTCAAAGAGCTCCACGGAGGAAAGGTCCCCAAGACGGTCGAGAACCTGAAGGACGCCGCAGAGGGAGAGAACTACGAGCACACCACCATGTACAAGGAGTTCGCCGAGACTGCAAAGGCAGAGGGATTCGACCAGATCGCCAAGCTCTTCGAGATGGTCGGCGGAATCGAGAAGCACCACGAAGAGAGATACCTCGCACTTCTCAAGAACATCGAGGAAGGAATCGTCTTCAAGAAGGACAAGGTCGTCATGTGGAAATGCCGCAACTGCGGATACATCCACGTCGGAGAGGAGGCCCCCGCCGTCTGTCCCGTATGTAAGCACGCCCAGTCGTTCTTCGAAGTAAGAGCCACCAATTGGTGATTATAAACATTCAACCCTCCGGCTTCACGGTCGGAGGTCATTCTTTTTCTTTCAGAATTCAAATAGGATAAGTCCCCGGTCTCCCGGGGAAAGGAATTTCATTTGAGCCTTATGGTCTCGAGGTTCTGAGGGGCCTTCGTCTCGATTCCGAACTTCTTATAGATCGATGATGCGAAGTCCGTACACTTCTTGTCCTCGCCGTGACCGATGATGATCTTGTTCGGCTTGGGCTCGAGTGACGAGATGTACCTCATGAGCTGCTTCCTGTCGGAGTGTCCGGAGAATCCTTCCACCGTGACCCTCTGCATCTTGATCTGGAGCTCGATCGGCTTTCCTTTCATGCTCAGCGTGATCTCGCTGCGTCCTCTCTGAATCGTCCTTCCGATGGATCCCTCGGACTGGTATCCCACGAAGAGCAGCCAGTTGTTCGGATCGTCGGCCCACTCGCGGAAGTACTCCATGACAGGTCCTCCCGACATCATACCGGATGTTGCGAGCACGATGCACGGGTCGGGCGAGTGGCAGATCTCCTCCCTCATGTTCGCTGTCTCGACCCTCTTGAAGATGGGTGACAGGAACGGGTTCTCATTCTGCTGGAAGATCTGTGTCCTCAGAGAGCTGTTGAGGTACTCGGGGTATGCGGTGTGGATGGCCGTTGCCTCCCAGATCATACCGTCGAGGTACACGGGGCACTTGGGAATCTTTCCGAGGCGCATCTGCTCCTCGATAACAAGCATGACCTCCTGCGACCTTCCCACTGCGAAGACGGGGATCAGGACCTTTCCGCCCTTGGATGTGGCCTGCTGCAGGAAGTTGCCCATCTCATCGGATGCCTCCGCCCTTGTGGGTGTGACATCGTTGTGTCCTCCATATGTGGATTCTATGACAAGTGTCTCCAGTCTGGGGAACCTGTTGTTTGCGGGGTTGAAAAGCCAGGTCTTCTCGTACTTGGTGTCCCCTGAGAATGCGACGTTGTGGAGACCGTCGCCGATGTGGAAGTGCGCTATTGCGGATCCGAGGATATGCCCGGCGTTGTGGAAAGTGAGCCTGACATCGGGTGCGATGTCCGTGGTCTCGTTGTACTTGAGCGGGATCGTGTGCAGGATCTCCTGCCTCACATGGGATGCGTCGTACGGCGTCTTCTTGTCCTCGCCGAATCCCAACTTGATATTGTCCAGCTGGAGCAGGGCCATGAGATCCCTGGTGGGCGGTGTGCAGTACACGGGCCCCTTGTAACCGTACTTGAACAATGCTGGAAGTGTTCCGCAGTGGTCCAGGTGGGCGTGCGTGATGACGACCGCGTCGATATCCGACAGAGGCTGTGCCTCGGGGATTGCGAAATAAGGAGTGGCATCGGACGACGGATCGAGTCCGCAGTCGATGAGGATCTTGGATTCCCTTGTGGTCAGCAGCGAAGCGGACCTTCCGACCTGCCTGAAACCTCCCATAGCGGTCATCCTGACCCACTGCTCTCCTTCGAGCTTTGGCCTGGCGATCCTTCTTGCCACGTACTTCAGCATATCCTGCCTCTCGTCATGGTTGGAACGTAGATATCCCCTGACATCCGAAACCGTCTTAGATGGGATTGGGGGAGCTCTCATGACCTTGATGTTCCATCCAGTCTCCTTCCTCAGCTCCGTGAGACGCTGTCCCTCCTTACCGACGACCTCGCTTGGGTTAATGGCTTCGACGATCGCCTCTCCCGTCTCTGCGACGAAGTTGATGTCGAATATCTCCGCCTTCTCGGGGATCATGCACCTGATCTGCTCCTCCACCTTGTTCGGATCCTCCAGTGTGGAGGGATCGGGTCTGATGTCGACCCTGCGGTGGATGCTCTGAGCGATCGTCCTTGCAAGACTGTCATCTGCAGAGAACTTCTCGTACTCGTCCGTGTAAACTACCACGACGGGGCCCTCGAAGTTGATCGAGGTGATCCTCATGTCAGATGGTACCAGCCTCTTGACCTCTGCGGTAAGAGTTTCGAATAGCTTGTCTACGTTCATTTCAAATCCAGCTTTGAAAATTTATGGTTTATAAGGGGAAGAAGTTTGATGAATGTGAATCCAGGGCTCAGTTCGGATACTTGAATCCGAGCTTGGCGCATCTTGAGACAATCTCCTCGTTGGGGATGTCCTCGTATCCATCTGGACCGACGTATGCGATGAGGAATCCGTCACCGGAGTAGTTGTCCCTCCTCCTGGAGGAGTTGAGTGCTGTGATCGCACAGTCGATTCCCTCGTCCTTGGTCATGCCGGGCTTGTACTTTGCCTCGAGTGCTCCCAGGGCGAAGACGGATCCGGATCCGGACGATGTATAGTTGTCCTCGAGGACACCTCCTGCCATGTCGACGCTGAAGATGTGTCCACCGGTGGCATCGTATCCGCCGACGAGGGGTGCTACATAGAATCCCTGGCGGAGGATGTTACCGATCATGACAGCGGCTGTCTGAACGGACATGGGTGCTCCCTTCTTCATCCTGTATATGGAGATCTCGCTCTGAAGGTAACGGACCAGCAGCTGTGCGTCTCCGACTCCTCCTGCGATAGTCATTCCAAGATTATCCGCGATGGGGAACAGCTTCTGGGTGTGGTTATCCGCAATGAGATTTCCCATAGTTGCCCTCTGGTCGGTAGCCAGAATGACTCCATCCTTGAGTTTGAGTCCGATTGTCGTTGTACCGGTCTTAAGAGTATCCTCAGTCATAGTTAATCTCCCAGTTGATGAGAAAAGACACAACTCATGCTGTGCTTGGAATCTCATTAAACGCCCGAGATATATAATACTAAGGTCATGACTTGCGTAACGGTCGGAAACGATCTGAACGGGTATAGGATGACTGACGATTTTGATGAGAGATTCGTGTCCATCATGGAGAGATGCAGACAGAGGTTGCCCGTCTCGAAGGATGACCGCAGATACCTGCTGTCCTTCCCGGAAAACTCGCCCGAGGGCATCGAGACCGTGCATACTGCCGAATCGTTGGCCAGATCGCTAACCGACGGTATCGGGGAGATCGGCGTGCAGATCGGAGTCATCGTCGGCCCCTGCTACGCGGACTGCGGGTTCTGCAACTTCGCATACTCCACCACCGATGTGGAGGACTTCACGATGGGGGACGAGGAACTCACGAGATATCTGAGATCCGTGACATCAGACGGTCTGGTGTCCACCGTATCCCTGATGACCATCCACAACTTCGACATCGACGACTATCTGCACATAGTGGAGACCGCCAGGTCCGTTCTACCCGAGGATGTCGGGATCTGTTCCAACACCGGTGACCTGGAGGCACATGAGGCCAGGGAACTGGCGAAGGCGGGAGTCACCACAGCCTATCACGCACTCCGTCTCGGAGAGAGCATAGACAACCGTCTGGAACCGATCGGACGCGACGATACCGTGAGGAATCTCATCGATGCCGGGATCAAGGTCGCGGCAGGCGTGGAACCGATAGGTCCGGAACATTCCGTGGACGAGATCTGCTGCTCGTTCGAGCATTCGATGGATATCGGATGCTGGTGCTGCTCCGCATCGGCAAGGGTGCCTGTTGAGGGAACGAGACTGTTCGATGCAGGCTCTATCTCCGATATGAGACTCCGTCAGATAAGATCGACACTGATGCTCTCTTCAACAGACCGCAGGGATACCGTACTGGGCTTCTACGGAGGATTCTACGGTGGCATGAACAGATTCTATGGGGAATATTCTAACAGCCCCAAGGACAGGGAGGAACTGTCCGAGAAAGGGATGAACCACACCGTGCGCTGGGCGTTGGAGAGTCTGAAGAAAGAAGGATACGGAAAAGTGAGGAGAGCGGACGGAACGACCATCCCGCTGCCTCTGTGATCAGTTCACCTTGTGCCTCGTCTTGACTGCGATGCCCCTCTTGAGGTCCATCATCTCCCTTCCGCACATCATAGCGACACCGACGACACGGACCTTTCCATTGCAAACCGCTATCGCCTCGTCACCGACATGGATGCTCGGATTCGCCTTCACGACACCGACGGCGAACAGGTTGCCCTTGATCTCGAAATCCATGATCTCGATCGTGGGATATCCCCCGTCGGCCAGGATCTGTGCTCCCTCCACCGTCAGGGATATGCCTCCCCTCTCGGGAGTGAACATCCCCAGCTGTATCTTCTTGTGGTCCGTATCCTCGCGGAAGAGCTTGAAGTAGGGGAACTTCCCGATGGCGTATGTGTTCCCGTCCATCAGCAGTTCTGTGGCCTTCTCCCCGAACTGGAATCTGAGCATGTTCCTCATCTGCTCGTTGCGGTCGATGAGATAGTCGACGGCCTCCATACCCTTGGTAGCCTCCCTAAGGGCCTTGTCAAGATTCTGTATCGATGCTGGCGATGTGCTGTCCCCTACGACGGTGCACGTCATGTCCGCCAGTCCTTCGACCAGTTCGTAGTCCTCTCCGAGGTGGCAGACTATGCTGTCCCAACCCTGATCGATAATGGAACCCACCATCTCGCGGATCATCGCCTTCTCCTCGGGCTTCCACTCTCCTGTGACAGGTATGTCGTATGAGTTTGCAGGATAGAAGGCATCCAATTCCCTGGGAACGACACCGAGGGGAGATGTCACGATGAGTTCCTGGACCAGCGTATCGTGCGGTGCCGTGTGGATGGCCGATGAGAACGCCTTGTGCGACTTGGATATGTGATAGGGCTTCTTCGCAGAGCAGGGGAGCAGGAGCAAGACCCTCTTGTGAGAGGGCTTCCTGTATTCCGCTATGCGTGCCTTGTAACTCTGGATGTCGGGCCTCCTGAGAGACTGTGTGGTGTTGCAGCTGAACCTGCAGCCGGTGAAGGAGCATGTCTCCTCGGCGTACTCATAGCCCTCCTTGTCGTAGATCCTGAGCAGAGCAACGGAAGTCGGTGTGGAAGGTGCCCTCTGATCTGCGAGCTCCCTGAGACGGTCGGTCTGGATGAAGATCCTGACCTTCTCCAGCTCCTCCTCCATCGCCTTCACGTTGTTCTCGGATTCATCCTGTCCGGTAACGATCTCAGCCTCGGGTATGAGCCTTATGCCGCTCACGCCAGTGGCCCTCGGCAATGCATCATCGAAGAGGTCCACGCCCATGTATGTGAGCAGTGCGACCATCGAAGGCTCCCCGAGTCCGGAGAGGTAGAGCAGTCTGTTGAATCCCGCTGCCCTCCTGAGCCTGATGATGCTGTCCACGATACGCCTGGGATCCTTCCTGAGCTCGTATGCGTTGGGAACGACAACTACCTCCACGGAATCGTCGAATTGGAGATTGTCCTGAACTGGAAGCCTCACTACGGCGATGCCGTCCGTGACCTGGACTTCGGATGCCATTCCGGAATTCGATGTGGTCCTCAGACCCGATTCCATCAGGACCTCGGTACCCATCATGTGCAGTACCCTGTCGTTACCTCTGGTCTCGACCCATGCTACACCGTTGTCTGACGATCCGATCATCGCGGGGGTGTTCAGCTTGATCTCGTTCCTTGTGTACGTGCAGGTCCTGGCCCTCTGGGATCTAGAAAGGACATCCAACATGACGGGTGCCTATCGTTTCTATCTATAAAAAGAACGCAACAACACGATTATTAACGCGTACGCGATAATCGATAATCATGGACCTGTATCACAAGGATGTCGTCTCGATTACTGATTTCTCAAAGGATGACATCGAAGGTATCCTGGACATGGCCGAGAAGATGATCCCGTATGCCAGGGGAGAGAAGATCAAGCGCTCCCTCGACGGCAAGATCCTCGGCAACCTGTTCTTCGAACCTTCGACGCGTACCAAGCTCTCCTTCGAGAGCGCAGCCTACAGACTCGGTTGTGATGTGATCGATGTATCCGAGATGTCCATGACATCGATGGCCAAGGGAGAGACATTGGCCGACACGATAAAGATTGTGGACTCCTACTGTGATGCAACAGTGCTGAGACACCCATACGAGGGTGCCGCCAGACTCGCCGCCAAGTTCTCTGACCACCCTGTCATCAACGCGGGCGACGGTGCCGGATCGCATCCCACACAGACCCTTCTGGACCTCTTCACCATGAGACAGGCCAAGGGAAGTCTGGATGGTCTCAACATAGTGCTCGTCGGGGACCTGAAATACGGAAGGACGGTCCATTCTCTGGCGCATGCGCTGAACAAGTTCAACATGAAGATAACGCTGGTCGCACCCGAAGGGCTCATGATGCCCGATGAGATCATATCCCATCTGGACGCCAACGGCTGCCGTCCGGTCATCACCGAGTACCTGGACGATGCGGTCGCCAACGCGGATGTCCTCTATGTCACCAGGATACAGAGGGAGAGGTTCCCCGACCCGTCCGAATACCAGAAGGTCGCAGGGACGTACAGGATAGACAAGGCCCTTCTAGAGAAGGCGAAGAGCGACATGATCGTCATGCATCCCCTTCCAAGGGTCAACGAGATCGCGCCCGAGGTCGACGACACCCCGAACGCCAAGTACTTCCAGCAGGCCGCCAACGGTGTGCCCGTGAGGATGGCCCTCCTGAACGGACTCCTGGGAGGTGAGTTCTGATGAACGAGAATCCCATAAAGGAGGTCAGGCTGACCCCGATCAGGAACGGTACAGTCATCGACCACATAGCATGCGGTCAGGCTCTCAACGTCATCAAGATCCTCGGGATCAACGAGACCAACATCGGGTCCTCAATAAGCATCGGGATACACGTGAGCTCCAAGGCTCTCGGATGGAAGGACATCATCAAGATCGAGGACATAGAGATCGACGAGAAGAAATCAGAACAGATCGCTCTGGTCGCACCGGATGCCACCATTTCGATCGTCAGGGACTTCTACGTCGCGAAGAAGTACAAGGTGGATCTCGGAGAGCACATCGTCGGTCTGACGAGATGCACGAACCTCAACTGCATAACGAACAAGGGCGAACCCGTACTTCCGGAGTTCTCTGTGGAATCCAAGTACCCTGTGCAATTGAGATGCTGCTACTGCGGAAAGCTGGTCAACAACATCTCCGACAACCTCCTGTGATACCATGAAGATCCTTCTCGTCACAGGAATGCCCGGGGCCGGAAAGGAAGAATTACTCAATGTCGCCCGCTCGATGGACATCCCGTTCCTCAGGATGGGGGACATCGTCAGGGAGTTCCATCAGACATCCGGTGCTGCCGAGAGGGGCCTGTCGGTTGGACAGGTCGCCAACGGCGAGAGGGAACTCCACGGAAAGGACATCTGGGCCAAGAGGGCCATCGAGAGGATGTCAGGGGATATCTTCCTGGTGGACGGCTGCAGGAGCCTGGACGAAGTGGATTCATACAAAGGTCTGAGCGACAGCGTATACATCATCGGAGTACATGCACCCCGCCCTGTCCGCTACGACAGATTGGTCAAGAGGGGACGCGAGGACGCCCCCAATAATATGGCGGAATTCGACGAGAGGGACAACAGGGAACTGGGCTGGGGCCTCGGTAATGTGATCGCACTCTCCGACATCATGATCATCAACGATTCCGACCTGGAGTCGTTCCAGTCCAAAGTCAAGAAGGAGCTGGAGGCGCTGAGATGAAGTTCTCCATCGCCCGCCTCTGCGGAGGACAGGCCCTCATGGCGGTCTCCGTCGACCCCATGGACATCGACATGGATGCCGCTGCCGAAAGGATCGCATCGGAAGGATTACCCATCCAATCCAAGGACGACCAGATGATCGTCTACCAGTGGAACGGTATGGAGACAACTCTCTATAGACCGGGAAAGGTCATGTTCTTCCCCCTGTCGGATAAGGCCGAATGCATCAGGTTCGCCACCGAGATACTAGAGAAGTATCAATAAGTGCCACACACTCAAAAAGTGGTAAATTATACCACACCTTTTTATTTATGAGAAAGCCATCGGCCGTACGATGGACTCTATCGTGATGATGACTATCGAGGTCATCATAACAGCTATTCTTTCAGTGGAGGTGTACAAGCTCCATTGCCTGTCGAAGGACGGTGCGATAGCCGCGCTTATCGTCGGAGTCCTGATGGCGATCTTCGGATCAGTCAACTCGTTCTTCATAATGACGTTCTTCGTCATCGTGAGCTTCTTCGCCACCATGAAGGATATAGACAAGAAGATGGCGATGGGGTTGCAGGAAGGCCAGTTCGGAGAACGCAGATGGAGGAATGTGGCCGCAGTCTCGTTCCCTCCTGTGGTCATCACCATCGCGCACTACTTCGTGAACTTCGACGATACCCTGTATACGATAGCGTTCCTGACCAGCATCACCGTGGCCGCAGCGGATACCATCGCCAGCGAGATCGGGATCAAGGATGAGCGGTTCGGCGTAGAAGTGGAGTTCACGGGAATTACACGCAAAGAGGCCGCGCAGGCGTTGGGCGCGTATTTTGGTACGGGTCCCCAGTTTCAGGGCGGGCCGTATGACAAATGGACGGTTCAGGAGTCCGCCTTTTTCAGCGTGATCATGAACATGCTTGAAAAGGACCAGACCGAGGTGGTCTACGTGACGGGCAACCATGACGACTTCCTGGACAACATCACTCCCTGCCAGCTGTTCTTCATTTCCTTCGTGGGCGAGTACATGATCGAAGACTTCGGGAGAAGGGACGTGGTAATCCACGGACATGCCATCGACAGCATCACGACCCAGTTCAGGTGGATTGCCAAACTGGGCGGCCTGGCTTACAACGGTCTCCTCAGATTCAACAACCTGTGGAACCGTGCCAGGGAAAAGAACGGCAAGGAGCAATATTCATTCTCCAAGGCCATCAAGCATGGGGTCAAACGTGCGGTGAACCTGATTTCCGGCTTCGAATCTGAAGATCGGAAGAGCGTCGTGT
>CALAVG010000065.1 GCA_937892275.1 uncultured Methanomicrobiales archaeon
GTGGACCTGCGTGGCCGCAGCGGCACTGGGAACGATCATAGCCGCAGCCGCTGCAATGCCGCTGACCGCCGGTATCGTAGTCGGGACCATCGCTTTCGGAGTCGGATGCTTCGCATCAGCAAAACTCGGAATGGAGCTACAAAGAGAATGGAACTCCCCGTCGGGATCAGAGGTTTGAGAATGAACAATGCTGCGTACGCGATGAAGATGCCCACAAGCTACGTGGAGATGACATCCACCGATCTGGAATACGACGGAGGGTGGAGCTGGAAGAAGTTCTTCGTCGGTATGGCCATAGCAGGTGTGGCCCTATGCGCCCTCGGAGCCGGGACGTTCTTCGTTGCCAGTGCACTGATGGCTTCGACCGCCATGACCGTAGGAGGAGTTGCACTGACGGCCGGTTTCGGGCTCACGTTGGCCGGCGTCACCGGCTCATCTGCGATCAGCGAGACCTCGGCGGAGTGATCCGTGATATCCCAACGAATGACGGAGGTGCATGATATGGCATATTCGACAGACGGGATGAGGATGCCTACCAACTACGTGGATATGAGTGCGACTGATATGCAGTTCGACGGAAGCTGGAGCTGGGGAAAGTTCTGGAATGCGATGGCATTCGTCGGTGCCGCCGTGATGGTCGCAGGAATAGCCACACTGGCCCTCGCGACCGGTGGTGTCGCGATGGTAGTGGGAGGATGCTTGATGGCAAGTGGTATGGCGATGATCGGCGCAGGACTCTCCTTCCAGGATCACTCAACGCAAAACTCTGCGTTCTGATCGATCGGCGGGTATCCCTGCCGACCATTCCCTTCTGTGTCTGGATGTGACCGGCAGGGTTCTCTGATTCTTTTACAACGACAGTCGTTTCATTGCGGTATTCGGTCTGTGATTCGCTATCCCAACAAGATAGCGGATTTACACCTGACTTTGACACTTGCTCAGCGATTCTATGACGCTGGGCGATGTCGAAGATGGTGCCCTTTCCGTCAGAACGGCGGGCTATTCGTCCTATGACCGGGACCGGCTTGCCAGGCAAGCCCGCGGTAGAGGATGTTCCTAGCTGCATTGACGTCCCTGTCGGCGGTGTAACCGCAGACGGGACATTCATGCACGCGTACGTCCAATCCCTTCTTCACATACGTTCCGCATTGGGAGCATGTCTGCGACGTCCCCTTGGGATCCACGAGGACGACCTCGCAGCCGGCGCACTCTGCCTTGGAGATCAGTCTGTTCCTCATCAATCCCAATGACGCATCGCTGAAGGACTGTGTCATCCTCTTGGATCTTGATTTCTGTTTCAGTTTCTTTATGCTCAGGTCCTCGAGCACGATGGTATCGTACTCCCTGACCAGGTCCTATGTGATGTTCTCTATCCTGTTCTTCCTGATGTTCGATATTTTTGTGTAAAGATGGTTGAGCCTGTTCCTCCTCTTCCTACCTTCTGCTGTGAAGTACATGGATTTCGAGAATGCTTCGCTCTCCTTCTTCAATTGATGAAGTCTATTCCAATAGACATGGTCGTTGTCTTCGATATGTCCGTCCGATGTTGCTATCAGATGCCTGAGACCTAGGTCTATTCCGACCGCCCTCGGATTTTCAGGACGTTCCTTGGGATCGTCCTCGTATTCGCATACTATGGAAGCCCAGTACGAGTAGTAGGTGCCCTCGTCCTTCCTGGATACTATGCACACCTTGGGCTTGCCGGGAAGCCCTGTTCCCTGATTGTAGCATCTTATCGGCTGTTCTATCTTGGGAAGCTTCAGCTTCCTTACATCCTTGCCTTTGGAGTTCTTAACTATGACGATATCGAACGCCTGGTTGATCGCATATGACTTGTATCTCGTGGCCGACTTGTATCTCGGCCAGGATACCCTCAGAGGTTCCGACGGATCGATCTCCTTCCTCCTGACCTTCCTCTTCCATTCTTCCATAGAATCATCGAGGCATCTCTTGCATCCCTGGTGTACCCTTTTCGATATGTCGTTGTGGGACAGGCTGCTAGGTATGCGGAAACAATTATGGTTCTTTCTTATCCTGGTGCATACGTAATTCAGATCGAATTCCGAAGGAAGCTTGGAGTATCTCCTGTAATGTAATTTGCAATAGGTGATCAGAGCGTTGTGGACGTATCTGTTGTAATCGATCGTGTCATCGATCGAATCCCTCTGTTCCCTGCTGGGTTCGAGCCTCATCTTCAACGTCTTTATTCCCATCGTCGGATGATTCGTACAGGTAAAATATAATGCTACGCCCGCGCCGTCACCCCCGAACCGGTATGGGGTATGGTCGGAATGCATGCAGTAATCGGCCACGGATCGAGGATCCGGACCTGCGGTCTGGTAAAAGGTGTGCTTTTGATAGTTTTCTCGCTCAGGCACTCTTAGCGATGGCACGTATTCCGAGGAAGCCAGCATATGACACAGCGGCGAAATTCACATCCGATGCGATGCAAAATCGACACTTACGGTGAGGCACGAAAGGATCGGGGGCACAAAGTTCATACTGTCCGATTTCAACACCATAAACAAGGCGATTCTATGTGCTTTCGGAATCATTCCGGAGGTATTCTCTAGGTAACGACTCGCAGAAATGATAGGGGATCATTATCTTAAGGAACGGTATAACGAGGTCATGAGCTACTGTCAAATTCTGTCGATTCCCGATTTTTGTCAGTTCACACTATCATGCGGTGTGTCAAAGTCAGGGATTAAGAATTATAGAGGAGGCGATCGGGCCAGTCGCACTCGCCACAGCTTCAGGCTTCGGAGCTGTTTCCCTTTTTCATATAGATAAAGGCTAAGATGATCAAGAAGGATTACCCGAACTTCACAGACGATGCCATGTGGTGTGTATCTTAAAAGAGAACGAAAGAAAAGGGGGTGGCCCCCGAAGGGGCCTAATATTATTGAACTTCAGAGGTCGTAGTTCTTCAGGTTGTAGTTCGGGACGAGGTCCTTGAACTCTTTGTCAGCCCACTCGGTGAACTTGTCGGTCTCGTCGGGGAG
>CALAVG010000066.1 GCA_937892275.1 uncultured Methanomicrobiales archaeon
GTCTAAGTATCCTCATGCGCGTGCGCGTGTGTTAGAGAGATGTGTTTAGGTCAGGATAGAAAGAAAAGGACGGGACACCCCGCCCTATTTAGGTTTTAGTTTTCCATCACGTTCTGCTGTTCGAGATACTCAAGGATTTGCTTCCTTGTAGCAGTGAACTCGGGACTTGCCATGTCACGGGGCCTTTCCCACGGAACTTCCACTATCTTGTAGATCGAGGAAGGCCTCTTCGAGAGTATGACGACCCTGTCCGATAGATAAAGAGCCTCATCTACTGAGTGAGTTACGAAGATGATGGTCCTCTCACTTTGGATTATTATCTTGTTCAGCTGCTCCTGCATGATGTTCCTGGTCTGTGCATCCAGAGCTCCGAAGGGTTCATCCATAAGGATCACTGCAGGATGCATGACCAGTGCACGTGCGATTCCCACACGCTGCTTCATTCCTCCGGACAGTTCATGGATACGGGAATCTGCGAATCTCTCCAGACCGACGCTCTTGAGATATTTGTTGGCCCTTTCCTGGCGTTCATTCTTCGGGACACCCGCTATCTCCATTCCGAATTCCACATTCTGCCTTACTGTTCTCCAAGGAAAGAGAGCGAAATCCTGGAACACCATTCCACGATCGGAACCAGGAGATGAGCATTCGTTATCGCCGATTTTTATCGTCCCTGAAGTGGGCTGAAGAAGTCCTGCGATGCAACGGAGTATGGTCGTCTTTCCGCATCCAGAAGGGCCTACTATGGAGATCAGTTCTCCCTTCTTGATATCTATATCGAAACTATCGACTGCTACTGTCTCGCTGTCATCCGTCCTGTAGACCACACGAAGATTGTCGATGGACATCAGGGTCTCACCCTCGGGGATGTCCTTGTATAACTCGTCGGTGCGATCCGCACGTACACGCTGCTTGGTGTTCCACTTCTCCCCTTCGATTTTAATTCCTGTTTTGGCCATCAGGCATCCAACCCCATCATTTTAGAGACCCTCTTAGAGAAGAACTCTGCAAGGCCTGTAGTCAACAATCCGAGTACTGCGATTATGATGATTCCTGCGAATGCCTGCGGGAATGCACCGTATGTGATCATGTTAGCAACGTAGAAACCGATTCCACCGAGAGGGGTTGCGTAAAGTTCTGCGGCAACAATACACATCCATCCTATCCCCAGTCCGATCTTGACACCGTTCATTATATACGGAACAGTGGACGGAATTAGAACCTTTGCGAAAATCTGTGCGTTCGATGCCCCAAGAGTCTTGGACGCGTCAATCAGCACCGGGTCAATCTTCGATACTCCAAAAATGGTGTTGGTCAGCAGAGGGAAGAAGATTCCTATGAACACGACCAAAGTCGCACCGCCGATGTATCCGAAGAGAAGGATGAAGATAGGTGCCCAGGCGATAGGCGCAATAGGCCTCAGAACCTCGATCCACGGTGAGAAAAACTCCCTTAGGATCTTGAAATTTCCCAAAATGAGACCCAACGGTAATGAAATGACCAATGCCAGTAAGAAACCCTGTACGAACTTACTCAAACTGGCGAATAGATAATCGCCAAGAGTCTTCCCTGTGATCGCATCGCCGTTTGCAATGAGATCGAATAGAGCATCAAAAGTCTCCCAAGGATCCGGAATGACTGGGTTTTTCGCAATTACCGATATCGCCCTCCAGGCCATCAGAAAAGCGAACAGGGATACGACAACGATCACTGCCGATCTCGCCAGTCTCTGACGCTTGTTGTGCTTATCGTATTTAAACATCATTAACTCAGCCCACTTTAATCGCTGATAATATAAATAAGATTTATCGGAAGATGTGTCCCGGAGCGACCGACTCCGGGACAACTGTTTCAGGCTTCCTGGATTACTCTCTGGAACTGGGGCTCCCAGATAATTCCTCCATTGATACTTACATCACTGATGATCTGCTGGTAGGCCGCAAGGTTCGTCACATAATATAGTGTATCGGCCGCGGGGGTTTCTCCAACCGTATACATGGCAGTCTTCAACCCCATTTGTTTGGCGAGCTGCAGGATCTGGATATGCTGGATGGATGAGGTTCCTGGAGTCCCCATTACAAGTCCTCCCCACGCCTTCGCATTATCCTTGGAGACAATATACTTGCCTCCATCTACAGAGTAGAACTGTACGCCGTTCCTCATAGGAATGGTCGAATTGACATTGTCCAGAACGCTCTTGTCGATGTAAATTCCTGAGCCCTCGCTGTTGACACGGCTTACAAGCTGGTATGCCTTATTGTCTTTGATTCCAGTAGAATCGATGAAGCCATTGTTGACCATGTTGATTGTCGCAGGGGGTGCCCCCAAGAACCCTATTTTACAGTCGCCGTTGAGAAGCGATGTAACGATTCCGCCTCCGTTGGCAGCCTGGGCGAATTCAATTTTGATTCCATACTCGTTGAAGTAGCCCTTAGATCCGGCAACATGAACTGCTATTTGATGAATATCTCCAGTGATCACAGCCACTTCCAGCGTTACAGGACTTTTGCCCTTGAGCGATTCCTTGTTCTCAATCGCGTATTGGAGATAGGAATCATCGACATAGTATCCTGCAAAGGCTTCCGGGTCGGCGACATCCTTGGTGAGTGCACCTACTTCCTTGAGTCCTCCGATGAGGGAAGCGATGTCTTCGGTAAGTCCGGACAGATCCCCATCGGTATCGTCTGCATAAAGATAAGCGATGTTTGCAAGTGCATTTTTGGTCTCGAGATCGGTGAGCCCAGGAACCTTCGTCTTCGAGAAATCTACTAGCCACTTATAGTCTTCTGAAGATTCATCCGCAACAGCGTTTGCCACGAATTGAACACCTTCGTAATATCCTGCTAGGAATCTCTCCATTTGTTCTGCGTTGTTGGTCAGGAATCCATAATTAGCCGCTATGACACAGCACGTGTGGTCGGGGAAGAAGTTGTTTGTCAACCCCAACTCGATATAATCCTTCTCGACAGCAGGTTCGTCGTTACCGCCCTTAGGCATCGCCACGATTGCAATTGCAGCGACAACTATGACCACGACAACAACCGCCGCAATGATAGTCTTATTATCCATATTGATCGGAGTCATTCAGTCAAAAGAGAGTATATTATATCTTTGGGAAATTGTTATACAATTAGGATAATCAACCTGATTTCATCAACAATTGTAATTCTATAATCGTTTGAACAGTTGGATTGTCGAGATGACAAACTGAAATCACGGTTTACGGATATCCGCGAACTGGAAATCCATCATCTTCGGAAGGTCCTCTACAAGGACCTTCAATTGGCAACCTACCTTACCGCCGCTGAAGTACATGTAATCGGCATCCTTCGCCGTCTCGTCGATGGTTATCCTCACCGCGCGCTTGGTGCACAGAGGGGAACAGCCTCCGTGGACATAGCCCATCAAGGGAAGCAACTGATCGGATTTCAGCATCGAGACTGATTTCTCGCCTACCGAAGCAGCGGCCTTCTTCAGATCCAGTTCCCCTGTAACAGGAACAAGGAAGCAGTAGTAACACTTCTCCTTCCCCATGGTCATCAGCGTCTTGAACACCCTGCTAGGATCCTGACCGTTGGCCTCGGCGATCTCCAGGCCGTTGAGGCCCTGCCCGTCATAGAAGACGGCTTCGTAGGGGATCTTCAGTTTATCCAGATGTCTCATGGGATTCGTCTTGTCCATATTCTGACCAAGATGGTGATTGCCGGAACGGATTATAACATTGTTCTGAATCACTCCTATCCTCATTATCCCTTTTTTAAAGGTGAATAGAGATATTGAGGCCATGAGGATCCTAATCCGCGGGACGGTACAGGGGGTCGGCTTCAGACCCATGGTGTATCGTTCCGCCCTGAAGGTCGGCGCATCGGGAAGCGTTTGGAACAACGGTTCAGATGTGGTCATCGACACCGACAGGGGGTAGGAACTCATCGATATGACCGAAAAGAGCCTTCCTCCTCTGGCGAGGATTGACTCCGTCCAATGCCTGGATTCTGACTACAGCGGACCAAAGGGATTCAGGATAGAGGATTCGCAGCAGATGGGCGAAGGTGCCTCCATACCGGCGGACAGCGCCATCTGCGATGATTGTCTCAATGAGATGCTCTCGCAGGGAAGACGCAACCGCTATCCTTTCACCACATGCACCAACTGCGGTCCGCGCTTCACATTGCTCAAGGGCATGCCCTACGACCGTCCGCTCACTTCGATGGATGCATTCCCGCTATGTCCGGACTGCCTCAGAGAGTTCAGGAATCCGAAGGACAGGAGATTCCACCACCAGACGATATGCTGTCCCAAATGCGGGCCCAAGTACAGATTGGAGGATGGGAAGGGTCCTTTGGACGTGAAGAATCCCATACAGACGCTGGCGAAGGAACTCGACAAAGGAAGAATCGCCGTTGTCAAAGGCTGGGGAGGAATGCACATATGCTGCACCCTCGACAGACTTGAGAAGATGAGGGAATGGTACGGAAGGAAGGAAAAACCGTTCGCCATAATGGCCAAGGATATGGAATCCCTCAGGAAGTACGGTGAACCGACGGAGTTCGAGGAAAGACTACTGGAATCACCCAACAGACCGATAGTACTCATCAGGAAATAGGAATCCCCTCTAACCGAACTTGCATCTCCCAGACTGGACAACATAGGGATGTTCCTGCCTTACACCGGGATGCATCATCTCCTTTTCTCCTACCTGGAGAACGATGCTCTTGTTATGACTTCGGCTAACGTTCCCGGGGAACCCATGATTGTCGATGATGACAGGGTGAAAGAGCTGGGAGCGGATCTGTATCTGCTGCACGACCAACCGATCCTGAACCGTGCGGACGACACGGTGGTCAGGACCATAGGATCCAATACACAGTACATACGCAGATCGAGAGGGAGTGTCCCGTTCCATCTGCCTATCGATTCCAAAGGATGTGCCGTAGGGCTCGGCCCTCAGGAGAACCTCACGGCATCGGTCGCATTCGACGGGAACATCTGGCCCACCCAGTACATAGGGAACGGCGAGAAAATCGGTGTCCCCGAATACCTTGAGGAGGCCGTAAGGGCGCAACTCGGTTTCCTCAACTGCAGACCGTCGATGTTCGCCATCGACCTCCATCCAGGGTACTCCAACAGACCATTAGCAAAACTCCTGAGCCAGGAGTACGGGGCGGAACTCATGGAGGTACAGCACCACTGGGCACATGCCGCATCGCTCATGGTAGACAACCATACTGATTCATGTGTCGCACTCACCCTTGACGGTACCGGTCACGGTGACGATGGCACCGCTTGGGGCGGAGAGGTTCTGCAATCTGATTTCGATTCATACAGGAGGGTCGCACATCTGGAGACGATCCCGCTTCTGGGTTCCGAGAGGGCCCTGTACGACCTCAGGAGACTGAGATTCGCCATCGACGAGATGAACGGGAATGAGAATCACGACTTCGCCGATTCAGAATCCTTCGTCCTCAAGAAGCTGATGAACAACAGCGTCCGCACATCCTCTTTCGGAAGGATCCTCGACACCCTGTCGTATTCTCTGGATGTATGCAAGCAGAGGACCTATGACGGCGAACCTGCGATGAAGCTCGAACCCCTGCTGGCCAGAGGCAAACTGGTGGAGGGATTCGAGACCGAGACAGTGAACGGAACGGTCAGGACCGCCCATCTCTTCCGCCAATCAGAGGAGAGGAAAGAGGATATCGCATATTCCGTGGTGTACAGCATCATGAATGAACTGGTCCAGTCAGCATCGGAAGCGGCTGATTCGGCAGGCATCAAGTACCTCGGTCTCACCGGAGGCGTATCGTACAACAGCACGATAACGAGGATGTTCATGGACCTTGCCTCTAAGACAGACCACCCGTTCATTCTCCACAACGACGTCCCCAACGGGGATGGAGGGGTATCGATAGGCCAGGTCGCAATAGCAGCGAAGAGGATCTGAATCAATCCCTTGCGACCTCGGTATCCCTGTGACCCACCCAATTGTAGAATCTCTTCTCCAGCAATCCTGTGAAGAATCTAACGAAGAACCCGACGGTCAGTGCGATGAATACCGTTCCCTCGCGGACACCGTTGAATTCGCCGATTCCGAAGAACAGGAAGGACAGGATCACGGACGTGATGATCATGGAGATGTCGAAGAGGACCTTCACATTGCCGAACACCATCCCTGTCTTGACACTGATGAACTCCACCAGATGATCGCCCGGGAGCATGCTGAGGTTCGCAGCGACCTCCAGAGCTATCCCGAATGCCATGATTACCATGCTCACGATCGTTAGCACCCACTGCATCCAGTACTCGTCCACCGATATGAAATCGAACCATATCATCATCAGGTCGCACAGGATCGCGGATATCGCGATGAGGAAGAACTCCAGGACGTACTTCGCCTTGTAATCCCTGCGCATTATGAGAATGCTCAGGAGTATGAATACGACGTTCATAACTATCGTCGCCGTACCTATTGTGAAGAGGTCGCTTCCCAGACTCACCACCAATGGTATCGACGATATCGGTGTGGTTCCCAGACCTGCCTTGGCCGACAGGATGACTCCGAGATTCATGATGATCAGCGATACCAGGAAAACGGCGGCGCGTCTCGGGGTGTACTCATCCATGTGTACGCGAATCGAAGCGGATATATACGATATTCGGGGAATCACAGATGTAATCAATCGCCGAAATTCATCTGGCATCCGTGATTCGTCAGATGGCCATTGGTGGCATCATCCATCCATATCGCTTTATTATTGGAACTCTTCTCCAACTTTCGGATAGAAAATGGGCAATACGCTATTCGTACTCCTGGATGGGGCGGAGGACCACCCCAACCCGTTATTGGGCGGAAAGAAACCATACGAGGTCGCAGACATGCCCTTCCTCAGATCGAAGGCCTGCCACAGATACACCACGACAGGCAGAGGATACACACATCTTTTCCTTAACGAGTTCTTCACCGGCCACCCTCCGGAGATGTCCAGAGCTGCCATAGAAGCGATGGGCGTCGGTCTGCTCGACATCAAGGATCCCAAGAGGACCGCCTACAGGCTCAGTCCTGCAGAGATAAGCGGCGGGATGATCCACTGGTCCTATCATGCAGAGGAATTCAAGGACAGACTCATAGCAGCGGTGAACAGGAACCTCTCCATCCTGAATGACTATAATCCGCAGATAAGGTACTTCATCGGCGGAAGGGCGATCCTGACGATGGAATCCGACTATGTCCCCGAACTGCCGGGACCTCCCGTCGATGCCCCGCTGGTGAGGATTCCCGGTGATCTCGGAAGATTCCTCAGGGCCATATGGGATGACATGGGAGGCATCACCGATTATCCGTGGGGATGCGGGAAGTTCGGAAAACAATATGAAATTAATCCAGCGATCAACAACATGAAGGTCATCTCCAACAGCCCCACCGCCCTCGGCATATGCGCATCCCTTGGATGCGATTTCCAGTTCGTGGAGAAGGTGGAGGACAGGTTCCCGATAGCACAGGAGGAGCTGAAGCACCGCGATGTTTTCCTCCATATAGACGAGGTGGACGAGTACGGCCATCAGAAGGATCCGTTCAAGAAGAAGGGCATCCTCGAGCTCACGGACAGGCTCATGTCCGAATATTTCCCAGATGAGGAGAACATAATCTATTTCGTGGATCACGGTACGTCCTGCGTGACAGGAGAACATATCTTAATGAACGTGCCCATTTGGACTACCATTGACATTCATAGGAAGGAGGACGAGATACTTCCACTGAAAGATGTCGTCAGCATGCTACTGGCGAACAAAAGGTGAACATCACATGACAGAATTCGATATGCCGTCATCCCTGGGACTCTACGGAGACAAGAAGATAGCCAATGACATCCTTTCCCGTATCTGGGGGAAGAGAGGTGTGTTCACCTGCACGGTGGCAAGCACGATGACCTCCAGCATACCCGGTGTCTCCGATGCAGGGGATACCCCGGAACTCACGCTCTACACCGGTGCCGCGGATGCGGAACTCCTGGTCAATGGTAAGACAACCTGTATCAAGGGGGTGCCGATCAACCCCGGAGGAATCCCCACGCCCGCCACCCTCACCAAGGCTGCGCTGGACCTTTCAGGGATGCAGTTCTTCATCGTGGACGGCGGCTGTTATGTCGATCCGGATATCCCCCGCTTCTATCTCGGAGGGAAATGTGGACAGAAGATCACAACCGCTCATGCCCTGGAGAATGTCAGGACAGTCTACGAGAGAGGATACAGGCTCGGAGAGCAGCTCGCCAAGGACAATGCGTTCGTCATCATTAGCGAGAGCTGCGCCGGAGGTACGACCACAGCACTTGCCGTCATGACAGCCATGGGTGTGCTGAAGGAGAACCTCGTCAGCAGCAGTTCCCCCAAGAACCCCAAGGAACTCAAGAGCAGGCTAGTCAAGGAGGCCCTTGAAACAGCAGGGATAGAACCCGGAGACTATGCAAAGGATCCGCTGAAGGCCATGGAATGCTTCGGGGACCCGATGATGCCCGCCAACGTCGGAATACTCTGCGGAGCGGCGAAGCACGTTCCCGTGATCGTCGGCGGAGGCACTCAGATGGCGGCTGTCATGTCCGCAGCAGTCGTGCTCCATCCGGAGATCGTAGGCAACTTCATGCAGGGTACCACCAGATGGCTCATGGAGGATCCCAACTCGAGCATGAAGAAGATCATGGACAACATATCCGACAGGATCCCGATCCTCTACGTCAACGTGGACTACAGCGACAGCCCCTATGAGGGACTTCAGGCCTACGAGTGGGGATACATCAAGGAAGGGACCGGGTGCGGAGGAGCCTCGGTAGGTGCGATCATAACCAGCGCAGGTAAGATCACAGCTAAGGATCTCAAGGGCCAGGTCCACGAGATATACAAGGGAATAATGCAGTTCGACTGATCACTCTTTGTAGTAAGAACGGGCCAGATTCAGTTCCCTCTGGGTGTTCACGTTAACGGACAGCTCGAGCCAGTTCGTCTCGAACAACGTCTCGGCGAGATATTCTCCAGCCAGGGTCTTCTTCCTGTCTATAACGGATACCCCTGACAGCACCCAGCTGTTGCCCCTCTCCTCACGGACATATGACGGAGTTATGCCGATGTTACGCACGGTGGCCTCGTCCACAACGGCGAGGAGGGAATCCATTGTTCCCGGTATGAAGTAATTGATGATCATATCGAAGATCTCTGAGGTTATCAGAGGGAGATCGGACGGCGTCGTGAGAACATAATCCCCATTCAGGCATTCCAACGCCTGATGCAGATCGCCCATGAAGTCCTCGCCCGAAGTGCGTATGGTCTCCACACCGATGCTTTTGAGGTAGTTCTCCGTCTCCAGGGTGTTATCGCTCACGGAAACTAGTATCCTGTCGATTCCCTTGGTGTCATTCAGAGCATCTATCACCCTTTCAACGGCACATTTCTCGCCGACCATCATCAGAGGCTTCTCTATACCGCATTTACCCATGCGTGTACCTTTACCTCCGGCATGGACCAGCGCCTCCATCAGATCACCGCTAGGTAGATCTCAACGAAGAGCAGGATGAAGAACACCAGGAAAGGCCTGGATACCTCGTTGGTCGCACCGAGGATGTCACCGTTCACCATACCGAACACCCTGTTTGCAGTCCTGGCCATCACCATGCCGATGATAGTGGATACGACCATTCCGGCTATGATGATCACGAGCATGGAAGCGAGGAGACCGCACCATTCGATGCCCGAATACATGTTCAGGAACAGCCCTCCTACGAGCAGAAGTATCGCCAGTGCTATGAAACTGATGATGAATCCGAGCACAGCTGAACGGGACGTGGTCCTCTCGACCTGCCTAGCCGCCATCCCGTTGCCGGGCTTGCCCATAGATGCCGCAACTACCATGGCATTCTTGACGAACACCTCCACTGCAGGGAATGCCAGAACCATAAGGGGTCTGTTGTCGTACATGGAATAGAATGCCACACTGCATAGCACAGTGATCAGTGCGACTCCGATACCGCCGGCTCCGACGAGTGTGTCCTTGAGTGCACGGATGTGATCGGACTGCTGTCCGGAAACAATCATCCCGTCCCCGAAATCAGTCAGACCGTCGAAATGGAGGAATTTGCTCCCGGCGTACACGGTCAGAAGGAC
The DNA here is from genome assembly GCA_937892275.1 of uncultured Methanomicrobiales archaeon. Classification (GTDB taxonomy): domain Archaea; phylum Thermoplasmatota; class Thermoplasmata; order Methanomassiliicoccales; family Methanomethylophilaceae; genus Methanoprimaticola. The sequence continues at coordinate 10,147 of CALAVG010000066.1, forward strand.
CAGTACCGCCGTCACCATGCCGTTGCCGAATTCGAGTTTATCTGACAGTACGATCATGGCAACTGTGACCAGCATCACCAAGAAACCGAATATGAGTCCGACAAGGGGCGTGAGATGGAATCTGGTCTCCATATCGTCCATATCCTCTTGCGTGATGTTCATATGGAATATGGTGTAGAAAGATACCAATGCTCTGAGTGCGCTCATCAATCGTCCCCGCTATTCTGGATGGATGCTCTGTCCAGTTATCGTACCAACGCTTTACTCGTTTAAATAGTTAGTATGGACAGTACCAAATCCTCAAAGAACAGTTGGATGTGGATGCCTAGCAAAGCGTAGAGGGTGAAACAGATCAGCACCATGAAAATGATGGAAGTCGTCTCCACCAGTCTCATGCAGCGCTGTACGTCCTTTGTGGTGGGGAGCGGTCCCGCTCCCATGACGTATACCCCTCTCTTCTCCATCGAAATCCCCAATGCCGCGGATACCGCGGTCATGGGCCACCCGCTATTTGGGCTTGGGGTCTTTGTATGCTCCGCTTTGGCTGCCGGGACAGCGACTCTCCAATTCATTCCCAGGAGCATCGCTGCGAATGCCACGAAATAAGGAGACACCCTGGACGTCAGCCATCCGAGCACATCATCGAACTTCGCTGGGAAGAACCCGAGCCTTCCGTACTTATCGTTGATGTAACCCCACATGGCGTCCATAAGGTTGGCGCATCTGAACATGATCGACCCCAGGATACCGAATAGACCGAAGTAGAATGTAGGGGACAATATGCTGTCCACGAGGTTCTCCGAAACAGTCTCGCAGCACGATGATGCGATGTGCTCCGCATCCATGCCCTTGGTGTTGCGGCTCACGATCATCTGGACCTTGGATGCGGCATCCTCCACACGGCCATCGTCCAGATCCTTGCAGATCGGGTTGCAGTGCTTCCTGAACGAGAATATGGCGAACTGTATCTTGAAGATGAATGCGGACACGAAGATCCATGCCACCTCTCCCCAGACCTCATCCGCCTCTGATACGAAGTGATGAACCAGTGCGATGATCAGGATGCCTATTCCGCCGAATATTATGAAAACGAACAGATAGGAAAGGAAACCCAGAACGGATGTCCAGACCGAATCCCTTGTCTTTATCCTCCTGTCGATGGCATCGAGGATATTTCCCATCCACCTCAGAGGATGTATCGCATTAGGAACGTCTCCAATGAAACGATCGATCAGTATGGCCAGGATGACTATCGCCAATGCATCCAGCCACAGTTCCACAGGATCACCCGTTGATGACGGAATCCACCGCTGCCAGGAAGCGGCAGTTGCGTTCCCTGTCCTTCACGCTGTATCTGACATACGACGCGAACTCCGGTCCGAAGGAGGAACAGTCCCTCACCATGATACCGTGAGAGAGCATCTTCTTCTGGAAGACGGCACAATCCATCTCCAGAGAACTTATGTCATTGAAATAGAAGAACGAATCAGACACCGGTCCCGCCGGGAATCCGATGTTGTTCAGTGATGAATTCAGTATCTCCGACTCCTCGCCCATGACGGCCGCCGCATGGTCCACGTAATCCAAATGATCCCTGAGAAGGACGTTTGCCACGGTCTGCTCTATCTGACCGACATTCCAGGTCATCCTGACCTTCTCCATATCAGATATTATGTCAGGGTTGGATAGACCGAAACCGATCCTGATGCCTGGGATAGCAAAGGATTTGGTGAGTGAGGTGGCAACGACCAGGTTGGAGAACTTGTCCACCATTCCGGAAAGTGTTATGTCTGCATATCCGGGCACAAGCTCTAAGAGGGTCTCGTCGAGGAACACCATGATACCGCGGTCTTCGCACTCCCTCACAATACTGACGATCTTGTCCCTGGGCTCTACCCTGCCGGTAGGGTTGTTGGGGTTGCAGATATACAGTGCCTTGCTGTTCTCGCCCACGTTGTACATAAGGGAATCCAGATCTATCCTGAAATCATCCTCGACCTTCAGATCGTTCCATACAATGTCGGCCCCGACTATCCTGATCTGCTGAGCATATTCGGCGAAGCTGGGCCTGTTGAGGACCACATTGTCCCCGGGCTTGAAGAACGTGTTGGGTACGTTCCTGATAATATCCGAAGAACCCGCACCAACCGTGATGCAATCGACGTCGACGTTAAACACCTTGGAGACGGTCTCCTTCAGTTCGGCGCAGGTGTCGTCGGGGTAATGGCCGATATCCTTCACTGCCGAAGCTATGATTTCCTCGATGCCCTCCGGGGGTCCGAACGGATTCAGATTGTGGCTGAAGTCCTCAACACCCTCCAACCTCCATGCCTGCCCGCCGTGAACGGTCTTCGGCAGTTCGGATAACTCTTTCCTGGGAAGGATACGACCTTTCATGATGGCTTGGTATCAGTATTCGATATAATAAATGGTCGAGGCAGAAATGGTGTGTGGCACATATGATTCCGATACTTCTGGTACCTAAGGCATCGACGTATCCGATTCTCAGGGCATATTGGGGCGTTCCGAAAAGCCTGGTCGTTGCAGACTACTATAATTTTGAATACTTGCTTACAGCATTAGCGGGCCCGTCGGGATTCGAACCCGAGTCCGGAGCTCCGGAGGCCCCTATGCTATCCAAGCTATACTACGGGCCCTTGTTGGAGAAAGAAAGGAGATTTGCCGGGGCCAGATACTCCCCGGCGATCCTGTGCCTCCTGTTGAGAGGGAGGAGGCGAATGAAGAATTTACCTTTCTCAGTCCTTCTTGGTGAACTCGGTGTATCCGCAGCATCCACAGGACACACGGTCCTTGTGGACTGCCATGAATGTTCCGGGTCCGCACTTGGGACAGAACTGTTTGGTCCTGGTGATCTTGTCACCGTCGACCTGATATGAACTTGATTTCTTGATTGCTGCTTTGGGTGCTGCTGCTTTAGCCATTCGAATCACTCCTCTGCTGCGGGTGCCTCGGGGGCCTTTGCCTCGATGCCGTTCCTCTTCAGGAGGTATTCCCTGTCGTACTCAAGTGCTGCTTCCTTGCTCTCGTAGACCTTGGCGTATCCCTTGGACATGCCCTTTCCGTAAACAGACTCGATAGTGTCGACGACGACACACTCCCTCTTGGACTTGCATTCCTTGGCGACTGCCTCTGCAACTGCGTTCCTTCCGGGTGTGCTCTCTCCGTTGTGGTCGAGAGTGAAATACACCTCTACCCTCTTGTACAGGGGGTTGTCTTTCTTTGCTGTGATTTCCATCTTCATTCTGCTTCCTCCATTTTGGATATCAGATGTTCCATTTTGGATCTGATGCCCTCATCCGTGGTGATGCGCATCATGCATCTCCCGGGCCATCCGTACACGATATCGGTCCCCACCGGTGCAAGAAGGACAGTCGGTATTAGCGCCAGATCCTCTTCCCCGATGACCTTTATCAGTCCTCCGGACCCTTCGATGCGTCCGCGGATGCTCTCGACCAGTTGCCTGGTAATCCTTCCCGCGGGGTTGACGACCTCATCCTTCTCCTCGTCCTCGACGAGGGAGGCGAACTCAGTCATCTCACGGCGTTCGGTGATCCCGTCGTATATCGACAGGAACGGCCTTATACCGTGTCTTCTGAACGTCAGGGATACCACGTCCCCGACGGTGATTAAGGTTGTTTGAGCGTGAAACGATCCAAGATCGTCGTCGTACAGCTCTGTTCCGAACGGTTCCTTGAACACCTGTCTGTCCTTTTCAGGCAGGAAAAGGTCCGATTCGAACATCAGCGTACCTTGAGAGCATACTTTCCGTTGGCGGAGATACCCATCTTCTTGGCTATCTCTGACTTCTCGAAGTCGAGTACTGCGAGGTATCCCTGCCACTCCTTCGAGGTCTGTCCGCCGCAGCGGGGGCACACGTCATCCTCGGAGATGAAGCTGCACTGCTTGCATGCCTTCTGTACGATGACTGCCATCACTCATCACCGTCCGAATCCTTGTGCTTCTTAGCATCTTCCTCGATCCACTGGAGCTTTCCGAGACCGGGCTGCCTCATGGTGAGTCCGATCTTACTGTCCTGGGGATTCTTCTCGTTGAGGTCGATACTGACGACCCTTGCCCTGACTATGTCTCCCACAGCAAGGTATCTTCCGCTATCCTTACCTACGAGCCTCTGGTTGGTCTCATCGATGTCCACACGGTCATCCATTACCTGGCTGATGTGCAGGAGTCCGTCGAGAGGTCCGAACCTGACGAAAGCACCGAACTTGAGGATCTCCACGACCACTCCTTCGACGATCTCGTTCTCTCTGGGCTTGAAGACGACCTGATCGAATTTGACAGTCTGATAGACTGCTCCGTCACCGTGGACTATGCGTCCCGGACCCTCTGTCCTGACATTCTTGATCAGTATGGTGAAGGTCTTGTCGTCACCGAATCTTCCCTCATAGGCGTCCCATGTGAGTTTGTCGATGACATCATCTATGTCCTCTTTCAGTTCGACCGGTGGGATACGGACGACCTTTTCGACTTCTGTAAGCATATACATAGCGTGCCCTCTGATATTCAACGTTAGTGAGGACTCTTATATAAACTATATCAACGCGTAATATAGGAATAGAAATCTGGGTAAAAAGTGACGAGGGGGTCGACCCCCTCGGTTTATAGTTTCACACGAACAGGACAGCTGTCACCAAACAGATGGTGGACAGGAGCTTGACCAGAACGTGGATGGAAGGTCCTGCGGTGTCCTTGAAGGGATCTCCGATGGTGTCTCCGACGACTGCTGCGGCGTGAGCGGGTGATCCCTTTCCGCCGTGGTTACCCTCTTCAATGTACTTCTTGGCGTTGTCCCAGGCTCCTCCTCCGTTGTTGAGGAAGTTTGCCATCAGGATACCGACGATGGTACCGACCATGATGAGTGCTCCGACTGCTGTGTATGCCTCGAAATCGGGGACCATAGGTCCGACGACGTATCTCCAGATGAGTCCGAAGACGACGGGCACGAGGATGGGCAGGAGTGCGGGGACGACCATTGTCTTGAGTGCTCCGCGGGTAGCGATGTCGACACACTTTGCATAGTCAGGATCGGATGTACCTGCGAGGATTCCCTTGTCCTCACGGAACTGCCTGCGGACCTCCTCAACCATCTCACCGGCTGCCTTGGAGACTGCACGGATTGCGAGTGATGCAAAGAAGAACACGAGGGCTGCGCCGACGAGTCCTCCGACGAAGACGAGGGGGTCACCGAGGTTGACGTTGAAGACGTCAGAGAGATAGACACCCTTGACCTCTGCGACGATCTCGAAGAATGCGGCGAAGAGCAGGAATGCAGCGAGAGCTGCGGATGCCATTGCGTATCCCTTTGTAAGGGCTTTGGTCGTGTTTCCGGCTGCGTCGAGCTTGTCGGTCCTGTCCCTGACTTCCTCAGGCTGGCCAGACATCTCGGCGATTCCACCGGCGTTGTCGGTAATGGGTCCGAATGTATCCTCTGCGAGAATGAATGCGGATGAAGCGAGCATTGCGATTGTTCCGACCGCGGTTCCGTAGAATCCGAAGACCATGGGCTCGACCTTGACGCCGAGGAACTCGGGTGCTGCTGCGTAACCAAGCAGGTATGTGGTGACGATCGCGATGACGATGCAGACGACGGGGAGGACGGTGGATTCGAGTCCGACCGAGATACCCTCGATGACGTTCGTTGCTGCTCCGGTCTCGGATGCTGCTGCGATTCCCTTGACGGGCTTGTGATCACCGGTGTAGTACTGCGTGAGGTACACGATGGACAGACCGAGTGCGATTCCGACGATTCCAGCGATGAAGAAGTTCAGCCAGTAATCGGATCCGAGCAACATGTATGTTGTAATCGCCAAGAACACGACGTTCAGTGCGATCGTGACGTAGTATCCCTTGTTGAGGGACTTGACGACATCGTCGTTCTCCTTCATCCTGACGACGAGGATTCCGACGAGGGAAGCGATCAGTCCGAATGCCATGAGGACGAGGGGAAGGAACACCCATTTGTTGTCCATTCCCATGTATGCGCCTGCAGAGACGACTGCTGTACCGATGACCATCGCACCGATAATCTCGGCTGCGGTGGACTCAAAGATATCTGCTCCACGTCCGGCACAGTCTCCGACGTTGTCTCCGACGAGATCTGCGACGACAGCAGGGTTCCTGGGGTCATCCTCAGGGATTCCTGCCTCGACCTTTCCGACGAGATCGGAGCCGACATCTGCTGCTTTGGTGTAGATTCCCCCACCCAGCTGGGCGAAGAGAGCTGCGAATGATGCTCCGAATGCGTATCCGACGACAGCGTGGAGCGTGGGTGTGAGCGTTCCGAAGGGTGCCTCGACTGAGACGTTGTCACCGATCAGAGCGTTGTAAACGAGAACAACAAGGAAGAGTCCGAAGAGCGAGAGTGCGGACACTGCGATTCCGGAGAGTGCTCCTCCCCTGAATGATGTCTGGAATGCCTCTCCGAGTGACCTCTTGGCGGCTGCTGATGTTCTGATGTTCGAGTTGACCGAAACCTTCATTCCGATGAATCCGGAGAGGACCGAGAATGCAGCTCCGATTACGAAAGCGATCGCAACTTTGTAGTTCAGGTAGTCCGAGAACGGCTCCCCTGCGAACGAACAAAGAGCAATGATAATAGCGAGAATCACTACCACGATACCGATTGTCTTGTACTGGCGCTTCAGGTATGCCATAGCACCAGTTTCAATCGCATTCGAGACCTTCTGCATCTCTTCTGTTCCCTTGTCCTTGGACCAGACGAATTTGTAGAAGTATCCGGCGAAAGCCAATGCGATTACAGTCGCAACCAGGACCATGAAAAGGAGATTCTCTGTATCGAATACATCGACTATCATTTTCATAACCCCTATTTTTGGTTAATTCTCCCTATATCTATCTTATATAAAAACTCCAACCGTCCAACACATCTTCAAAAAAGGGCCTGAGACATAGACATCCTTTTTAATGACATAGCACTAGCCGGGTCCAGAGACGATTATAATGTCGAAGGAAGCAGAACTCGAACTCATAGAAGTTGAGGACATAAAGGTCAAAAAAGGCATGACAGTGGACGAGCTCATGAGATACATGAGCGGAGCTGGCGGATTCACCGCACAGAAGCTCGCGGACGCCACCGACATCCTCGAGAGGATGGAGAAGGACAAGGACTGTCTCAAGATCCTTTCCTTCCCTGCATGCATCATGGCGACCGGTACCCGCGGCGTACTCGTGGACATGGTGAAGAACAAGAGTGTGGATCTCATCATCACCACCTGCGGATGTCTGGATCATGACATCTCCAGGACCTACGAGCACTACTACCACGGCGACTTCATGATGGACGATGCCAAGCTCAGGGAGGAGTACGAGATCTCCAGGCTCGGTAACGTTCTGGTACCCGACGACTGCTACGGAGAGGTCCTCGAGGGAGAGATCCTCCCCATGTTCGACGAGATCTTCGAAGGCAAGGACTCCATGACCACCCACGAGATCATCT
>CALAVG010000067.1 GCA_937892275.1 uncultured Methanomicrobiales archaeon
GTCTATTGACTCGTTTGCTGCAGATGTCGAATCAGCTACTGCAACTACTGAAATCAACGAAATAAATAGAACAGCGATAAGCATCACAGCCTTCCAACTTTTGAAGTCGGAAGACCTCCCATCCATCGCTGTCGCATTCTTGAACATAACCCTGTATCAAAGAAGTACATTAAACCGTTATCGACTGTTGGCACATTGTAATTCCATGTCAACATCTAGGGCCATCTTTTAGTATGAGCGCATCTTAAGGCCCGTTCATGCTCATAAAGGCCCAGTCGATCACCAAGGCATTCGGACCCTTGAAGGTACTGAAGGACGTCAGTCTGCAGATCAACCGGGGCGACAGCATCGGACTCATAGGGGTCAACGGTGCAGGTAAGAGCACATTTCTGAAGATCATGCTGGGTGAGATGAAGCCCGATACAGGCGAACTCACCCGCAACACCCAGAGGATAGGTTATCTGGAGCAGTTCCCGGAATCATCCCACGAGTTCACGGTCCGCGATGTCCTCGGAAGGCCTTACGGCCACATAGAGAACATCAAGCGCCGTCTCAAGGAGATCGAAGAGGCCATGGTGACAGGAGGCGACATAGACTGGAATGCCCTGGCCGAGGAGAGCGCCAAACTGGAATCCCAATTGGCCAAATGCGATATGGACGACGAGGACAACCAGAAGAGGGCATTGGAGAAGGTCGGTCTGTCCGAGGAGTTCATGGACAGGACTATGGATTCCCTATCGGGAGGAGAGCGTGCCAAAGTCATGCTATCCAGGATCGTCGTCCAGGCAGAGGAATGCGACCTGCTCGTAATGGACGAGCCCACACCGCACTTGGATATCGATACGGTCGAATGGCTGGAGGACTACCTCCTTGATTCGCACTGCGCACTCCTTGTCATCAGCCACGACAGGTACTTCCTGGACAAGATGGCCACAAGGATGCTGGAGATCGAGCACGGTAAATCCAGGGAGTACAAGGGCAACTATTCCGATTTCATCATGAAGAAGATGCTGGACCTGGAGCGCATGCGCAAGGAATACCAGCACTACATGTCCGAGAAGAGGCATCAGGAGAACGTCGCCAGACAGATGTACATCGATAATCCCTTCCTCACTGTCCACAAGACTCGTCAGAAGATGATCGACAAGATGGACGAGAAGGAGAAGCCGGAGAAGATGGAGGAGGTCACCGTCAGGATACAGGCGGCCCACAAATCTGGTAAGAACATGCTGATCACCAAGGACCTTTCCGTCGGTTATAACGGGAAGACGATCCTGGAGCATGTGGATATCGATGTCCAGAAAGGGGACAAGATAGGTATCTTCGGTGCCAACGGCCAGGGTAAGTCCACATTGGTCAAGGCCATCCTGGAGGAGATACCTTCCACGGGGGAGATGTGGATGGCCCCGGGTGCCAAGATTGGTTACTATTCCCAGAACCACGAGGGATTGGACCTCAAGCTATCCGCAGAGGAACAGATCCTCCTTGCCATCGGAAGGGAACGGAGAGGGGATGCAAGGAAGATGCTCGCAAGGTTCCTCCTTTTCGGAGAGGATGTGGAGAGGCCCATGTCGACGCTGTCCGGAGGTCAGAGGGCCCGTGTCGCCATGTGCCTTCTTTTACTGGACGAGACCAACCTGCTCATTCTGGACGAGCCCACGAACTACCTCGATATCCCTGCCAAGCACGCCATCGAGGAGGCATTGGTGGAGTATGACGGTACGGTGATCACCGTGACTCACGACAGGTACTTCCTGGACACCGTGTGCACCAAGATGATAGAGGTCAAGGACCACAGGGTCAGGTGCTTCTCCGGAACGTATTCCGAGATGAAAGGCAGGAAGAACACCAAGGAGATCGTCATGGATGCCGACGAGTACCGCGTCCTATCGCCGTTCACCAACTGGGTGACCGGCAAGAAGTATTCCAAGGGCGACCGTGTTCTCATCGCACCAGCCGATCAGAAGAGCTTCCAGTGGGCTTTGGACCAGGGCAAGCTCAAGAAGACAGGCGGACGTCAGAGGAAGAAGGTCAGTGTGGCCGACGTCCCCAAGAAGGATTGACCCGTCATTTGATCGCATAGATCACTTTGTCGAACAATTCCTCGTTTTCATCCTCGTCCGGGAATAGCTTCTCACCGAACACGAACTTCACCCATTTCTTCATCTCTGGCATCTTTTTGCCCACGGGCGTATAGTATCTCCTTATCGGTATGGACAGGATCATCAGGAGTATGATTCCGTATACGGTCGCCAAGGATATGTACGGGTTGAAATCGAACATATGGGTGTAACTGCTGCTGTTGTAGATGAATATCGACGAGAACACCGGCACCAGGAACAGGATGCATGACCTCACCACCTTTCTCCAGGAAAGCACTCTCCCCGATTCGATGCCGATCATGGCGAATATGGCCAGCAGCATGAGGAAGATGTATGTCAGGAGCATGCCCCCTTGATAGACCTCCTCCAGCCCGAGGTTCTTTATTATGGTCACATTGGTCCTGTTGTTGATTAGATCAAGCGCCACACCGGAGATTCTCATGAGGTACATCAGACAGATGCCCATGAGGAACAGTTCGGCGACAATGAGCTCTTTGGGCTTCCTCCTCTGCCTTACGAAACCGCCCTTGGTGTCTATTTTCAGTTCGACATCCCTTCCCTCCAACTGGGCGAGGAGTACTCTTTCGTAAGAGTGCTGGTATCTGATGTGGCGGTTCATGTTGATGAACATCATCACGAATACGTAGAACACATATGTACCGAGCGTGAGGATCATCAGTTCTATGGTCCTCGACGTACTCCTGGTCTTGATGACTGCAGGCATCTCCGATATGTTGATGCCGACGGGTTCCAGAGCAGTCTTCAATTCTCTGGTGAACTCGATCTGCTCGATCTCGTGCCTGTGCGGATAGAGTATGTTGGAAGGTGTTGCGATAAGCAGGACGGCAAATGCCGGAAGCAAGATCATGGTGAAGATGATCTCGTCCGGAAGATGGCTGAAAATGATCGCAATCGTGCTGCACACGATCATCACGAGGACCAACGCACTGAGGCACGGCAGCATCGGGAAACGATCCCTGGAGGTGATGCCCTCATGGAGCCTTCTCAATTCCGTCGTATCCGCACCCTCGCTGTCCGCGAAGGCTATCAGGCTTTCTCTCCAGTCGGTATCCCTCTTTGCGTGCGACGCGAGTCTGGAGTATAGCGAGTATGCGATGACCACGTAGATGAACAGGGTCATCACGAACGCTATGCTCTGGAGGAGCCTGGCCTCGTAGACCAGTTCGTAATACCTCGCGAAGAGGACATACCTCAGGATGATATAGTAGATCAGCGGGATGAGCACTAGGATGATGGCGAGGGGAGCACTGATGATGTGATCCCTGTCGTACCTGGTCCTGAGGTTCTTCCTGAATTGGTACAGTCCGACATCGTTCATGTTCATTCACCCTCACGACCTTGAAGTAGTATAGCAGGGCAATTACCGTGAATACGGCGACCATGGCTATCGCAATGATGGGTGCCTGAGGGATAAGCGGTGGTACATCGATGTGCAGAACGAAGTATCCCGTATCCTCCAGATCGAAGGTACAGAAGTAATCCACCTGGGCTGCGACCATGTATGTGGGCAGCAGATGGTACACTGTCATCGGGATGGTAGGATCCCCATATACCACACGCGCCTGGCTTTCCTCGGAGAAGTAGAAGACATCTGTCATGTAGACCTCGTACACCCTATCGTAACGCACGAAGTCCCTGACCGATTCAGGTACCTCCGAACTGGGGACGAGGCGGACGTACACCTCAGCATACTTATCGGAGATCTGCTCCAGTTCATCCCTGTACAGGAACAGGGCGCAACTGTTTTCAAACAACGAGATCACCATCTCAAGATTGCCGCAACCGTTAGGGAATATGATCTTCTCTATCGGAGTATCGTCGATACGCAGTTCCGTGAGGTCCTTCCCCGCGTATACGCGGGAGAGGCTGGTATACATCCCGAGGAACACCGGTGTGAACTCGGTTATCCCGTCCGATATATGGATCTCCCTAATCAGTCCGACATAATCAACCCATAGGGTGCAATCGCTGGTGACTGCTCCTGTACCTTCGAAATACAGGCTATAATCATCCATGAGGCGGTATATGGCGGTAGGTGTGAGGTCGCCCTCCATGATAACCTCCGCCGCATCGCTCTCATCGGAGATGTTCGATGGAGCGCACAGAACCAGGGATGAGAACAGTATGATCGCTATCACGGCCATTCTCTTGTATGTGGCAGCAATCGTCATGCCCTTCTCCCCGATCCTATATCCGTTCTTTATTGGATGGAAGGCCATCCAGGAGGACGGCCGTTGATATCACTGTTCGGCCATTCTCCTCAGCACGTACTGCAGGATTCCGCCGTTGGCGATGTATTCGACCTCTGCGGGCACGTCGACCCTGCAGATGGTCTTGAACTCCAGTTTCTTTCCGTCCTTGTATGCCGTGACGTAGATCTCTCCCTTGGGCTCGAGGTCCGACAGGTCGATGTCGAATATCTCTGAACCGTCGAGCTGGAGGGTTTCGCAGTTCTGTCCGGGGAGGGACTGAAGAGGGACGATTCCCATTCCGACCAGGTTGGACCTGTGGATCCTCTCGAATGATTCCGCGATGACCGCTTTGACTCCGAGAAGAAGGGGCCCCTTGGCGGCCCAGTCCCTGGAGCTTCCCGTTCCGTATTCCTTTCCGGCCAGGACGATCAGGGGGGTCATGTCCTCCTCGTACTTCCTGGAGGTCTCGAATATGGTATCGACTGATCCGTCGGGCATGTACTTGGACTGGCTTCCCTCGCTTCCGGGGACCAGCTGGTTCTTGAGCCTGATGTTGGCGAAGGTTCCCCTGACCATGACCTCGTGGTTGGCTCTTCTGGAACCGTAGGAGTTGAAGTCCTCCTTCTTCACGCCCTTGGCCAGAAGGTATCTTCCCGCATCGGAATCAGCTGAGAATGCACCGGCGGGGGATATGTGGTCGGTGGTGATGGAATCCCCGAGTTTAGCGAGCACCCTCGCCCTCTTGATGTCCTTGATCTCCGGCTCCTCGAATATGTCGTCGAAGAACGGGGGGTTCCTGATGGATGTCGAATCCTCATCCCAGTTGAAGAGGGGCGAATCGCTGCATTCGACCGCATCCCATCTGGCGGATCCCTTGAAGATGTCGTTGTACTTCGATATGTAGGTCTCCCTTGTCACGTACTTGTCGGTGATCTCCTGTATCTCCTCGTCCGAGGGCCAGATGTCCTTGAGGAACACATCCTTGCCGTTCACAGTGGCAAGAGGCTCCCTGTTCATGTCGATGTCGACCCTTCCTGCGATGGCGAATGCTACGACGAGAGGAGGGGATGCGAGGTAGTTGGCCTTGACGAGGGGGTGGATACGTCCCTCGAAGTTCCTGTTGCTGGATGCGATGGCCGCGACGGCCAGGTCGTTGGCCTTGATGGAATTGCTGACCCTGTCGGAGAGCGGACCGCTGTTACCGATGCATGTCATGCATCCGTATCCACAGACCTGGAATCCCAGTATCTCCATGTACGGGAGGAGTCCGGAGTTCTTCAGATACTCCGTGACGACCCTGGATCCGGGTGCGAGTGATGTCTTGACGTACTCCTTGGGCTTGAGTCCGAGCTCTGCGGCCTTCTTAGCCACGAGTCCGGCAGCGATCATCACCGAAGGGTTCGCCGTGTTGGTACAGGATGTGATGGAAGCGATGACCAATGAACCGTCACCGAGCTGGTCGGAGAAGGGTTTCCTCTGCTCCTCTACTCCGAGGGCCTTGAGGGTCTCGGCGAACTTCTCCTTCATCTCGGAGAGGAGGATCCTGTCCTGGGGTCTTTTGTGTCCCGCAAGGCAAGGCTGCACGGTGGATAGGTCCAACTCCAGGGTGTCGGTGTACTCGGGTTCTCCGTCGTACCACATCGTCTGCTCCTTCATGTATTTCTCGATGGTGTCGATGTGCTTCTCGTCCCTTCCGCTGAGCTTTAGGTAATCAATGGTCTTCTCGTCCACGGGGAAGTATCCCATTGTGGCTCCGTATTCGGGACCCATGTTGGCGATGGTCGCCCTGTCCGCGAGGCAGAGGTTCTTGTATCCGGGTCCGTAGAACTCCACGAACTTCCCTACGACACCTTTCTTCCTGAGCATCTGGACGACTGTGAGGACAAGATCGGTGGCGGTGATCCCGGGACCGAGCTTGCCGATGAGTTTGAATCCGATGACATCGGGCAGCTTCATGTAGCTGGGCTGTCCGACCATGACCGCTTCCGCCTCGATACCGCCGACTCCCCATCCGACGACTCCGAGTCCGTCGATCTGCGTAGTGTGGGAATCGGTTCCGAAGCATGAATCGGGGTATGCGATCCTCCTGCCGTCCTTGTCCTTCACATGGACCAGCGGCGAGAGGTATTCCAGGTTGACCTGGTGGCAGATACCGTTCCCTGGAGGTACGGCACGGAAGTTCTTCAGCGAACCCTGTGCCCACTTGAAGAGTGCGTACCTCTCCTTGTTCCTCTGGAAATCGAGCTGCTCGTTGAGCTCCTGGGCATCGTCCCTGCCGGCATAATCTGTGTTCACGGAGTGGTCGATGACGAGGTCAACAGGGATCATCGGATTGATGAGTTCGGGGTCCTTGCCCATGGCCTCCACGGCGTTCCTCATGGATGCGAGGTCGGTGATGGCCGCTCCTCCGGTAAGGTCCTGCAGGAGCACCCTTGCGGGGATCCAGGGGATGTCCCGGTCGGTGTTCTCCTTGGGATTCCATGATGCGGCGGTGAGGACGTCCTCGTCCGTGATGATGTTGCCGTCCCTCTGTCTGAGCATGGATTCCACCAGTACCTTGATGGAATAGGGCATCTTGGAAAGGTCCTTGATGATACCTTTGGCCTCGAGCTCCTTCAAACTGTAGATCCCGATCTCTCCCTCTTGGGTGCTGATCGTCTTCATGCATTCTCCGATGTCGGTCATGCTTTACCTCTGAATTCCCTATCCCGCGACTGTATAATAAAATGTAGGAGATTGGGTCAGAGGTATTAAGACGTCGATTGACGAATTCGAAATACGTCATAATTATATACGCTCCCTGGCTACCCTGATTCATGGTTGAAGAATTCAAGCAGAAGATAGCGGGAGAGATCACGCTGTCTCCTGACCCAGGGAAGACCATAAGGAAATGGAGGGAGGAGTTCGGACTGTCGCAGCATCAGCTCGCCGACAGTATGGACATCTCACACTCCGTTGTGAGCGACTACGAGTCTGGCAGGAGGAAATCCCCCGGTGTCGCCATCATCAAGAAGATGGTGGAGTCGTTCATCAAATTGGATGAGGAGAGGGGTTCGCCGGTCGTATCCAAGTACATACCTGAATACAAGCTGGACTGCATCCTCGCCTCTGACGAGTTCCCTGTGGGAGTGGATATGAACACCTTCATAGCCAGCATCGGGGGGAAGGACCTGAACCCCGACCAGGTACCGTCAAAGGTCGTGTACGGTTACACGATCGTGGATTCCGTGAAGGCGATCCTCAGCTTGAGTTCCGAGGATTATATGAAGATGTACGGATGGAACATCGAGAGGGCTCTGATCTTCACGAACGTCCACTACGGGCGTTCACCGATGATTGCCATCCGTGCGCACCCGCTGACACCGGCGGTGGTGGTTTATCAGAAACCCGACGCGGTTGACCCGCTTGCGGTCAAACTCGCGAGTCTGGAGAAGATTCCCCTGGTCACAACTGACCTGGAGGTACCTTCGATAGTAGAGAAGCTTACAGCGCTGAAAGAGGTTGAGAACTGATGGATGTCGGAATAGTGAGTTACGGGGCATACGTGCCCAGGTACAGGATAAAGCCCGAGGAGATTGGAAGGATCTGGGGCGTCGACGGAAAAGGGATGGGAAAAGGTCTGATGATCAATCAGAAGTCCGTACCATCACCCGACGAGGACGTCGTCACCATAGCAACAGAGGCTGCAAGGAACATGATGGCAAGGGTGCCCGAAGTGGACCCCAAGGACATCGGAGCGATATATGTCGGTTCGGAGTCCCACCCCTACGCGGTGAAGCCCACCTCCACCATAGTCGCGGAGGCGATAGAGGCCACACCCAATATGACCGCAGCGGACATGGAGTTCGCTTGTAAAGCGGGAACAGCAGGTATCCAGGTCTGCATGGGTCTGGTAGGATCGGGAATGGTGAAGTACGGTGTCGCAATCGGAGCGGACACCTCCCAGGGAGCCCCCGGGGATGCGCTCGAATACTCTGCATCCGCAGGAGGAGCGGCATACCTTATCGGTTCCGAGAAGTTCATCGCCAAGATCAACAAGACACTGAGTTTCACAACGGATACCCCTGACTTCTGGAGGAGGGAGGGGCAGCCCTACCCCAAGCACGGAGGAAGGTTCACCGGAGAGCCCGCATACTTCAGGCACATCACATCCGCAGCGAAGATGATGATGGAGGCCGTGGGCACTAAGCCCGAAGATTATGATTATGCAGTGTTCCACCAGCCCAACGGAAAGTTCCCCACAAGGGTCGCCGCACAGCTGGGATTCACACCCGAGCAGATCCAGTATGGACTGCTGACGCCCGAGATCGGTAATACTTACAGCGGAGCTGTCCCTCTCGGACTTGCCAACGTCCTGGACCACGCCAAGCCCGGCGACAGGATATTCGTCACATCCTACGGATCCGGAGCCGGAAGCGACGCGTTCGACATAACCGTCACCGACGAGATGAAAGACTACAAGAAGGACAACGCACCCGTCCTGGAGAAGGTGCTCGCAGACCCGATCTACCTGGACTACGGAACATATGCCAAGTTCAAGGGCAAGATCGTCATGCCGGAGTGATATCATGAGGGAAGTAGCAATCATTGGAGTAGGGATCACCAAGTTCGGTGAACTATGGAACAAGTCATTCAGGGCATTGGGTATCGAAGCGGGAGCGAAGGCCATCGAGGATGCCAACCTTTCGGGAAGCGAGATCGACGGTGTCTTCATCGGTAACCTCTCCGCAGGACGTTTCATCAATCAGCAGCACATCGATGCACTGGTGGCGGATTACACGGGAATGGCAACGAACCACATCCCCGCAACGAGGGTCGAGGCCGGAGGAGCATCCGGAGGAGTCGCCTTCAGGCAGGGAGTCATGGCAGTCGCTTCAGGAATGCACGACATCGTGATGGTCGGAGGAGCAGAGAAGATGACCGATCTGGACGATGCTTCGATCAACTCCGTCATGGACGCCACCGCGGATTCCGAGTGGGAGGCGGAGATGGGAGCGACGTTCGCTTCGCTCCATGCCATGATAGCACAGAGGATGATCCACGAGGGAACAGCTACACGCGAGGAGATTGCATCCGTCGCTGTGAACAGTCACTTCCACGGAGCATTCAACCCCAACGCACAATTCAAGAAAGCGGTCCCAATCGAGACCGTTCTCAGGTCCGGGCCCGTAGCGACACCTCTCGGAATGTTCGACTCCGCACCCATATCGGACGGAGCAGCATCGGTCGTTCTCTGTCCTCTCGAGGATGCCAAGAAGTACACCGACAACTACGTCAAGGTGGCGGCATCCGCACAGGCCAGCGATACGCTCGCTCTCTTCCAGAGGCCCGACATCACATCGTACGGTGCAACTGTCGCAGCATCGCAGAAGGCCTATCAGGCAGCAGGCATAACCGCTGCGGACATCAACGTCGCAGAGGTCCACGATGTGTACTCCGTCGGAGGAATCATGGCCCTGCAGGACCTCGGTTTCTACAAGAAGGGAGAGGCAGGAAAGGCCATGCTCGAAGGTCAGTGCCACTACGATTCCGGAAAGGTGGCCATCAACACCTCCGGAGGACTCAAGGCACGCGGACACCCGATCGGAGCCACCGGAGTAGCTCAGATCGTCGAGATCGCTCACCAGCTCAGGGGAACCGCAGATAACAGACAGGTGAAGGATGCCAAGTACGGACTCGCCCAGAACGTGGGTGGAACCGGTTCGGCTGTCACCGTCAGCATCCTGGAGGCGATCTGATGTCCGGAGTAGCAAGAGAGTGGAGGGAGATCCCGGGAAGGTACAACCTGAAGGGAACCAAGTGCGGCAACTGCGGAAAGATATTCTTCCCCGGCCGCAGCTTCTGTCCTGTCTGCCGCAGAGCGAGCATGGGAAAGATGGAGCCCTACGACGTGTGCAGGATCGGAAAGGTGTTCACCTTCTCCGTCGTCCACGAGGCACCCGAGTCCAACAACCTCCAGAAGCCCTATGTGGTCGCCATGGTCCAGACCGACGACGGTGTGATGATCACGGCACAGCTTGTGGATGTGGAGTTCGACAAGGTCCAGATCGGAATGCCCGTGAAGGCAGTCCTCAGGAAGCTCAGCACCGACGGTGAGTCGGGAGTCATCCGCTACGGATACAAGTTCGTACCGTGCGAGTGAAACCATAAAATGGGAGGGGGAGACCTCCTCCCCAGATATCCATTCAGTTCTTCAGAAGTTCCACGAGGGCGACGTTCTCGATCGCCTGATCCTCGTAGGATACCGCACCCTTCTTCAGCCCGAGTCTTTCGGCCTTGGAATCTGTTGCGTCAATGAGGGAGTCATCCCTGCTCATGCCGATCGCATCCAGCTTTGGGTCGGCGATGTCGATTAGGAGGGTAACGTATTCGTTCCTTCCCTCCTTTGGTTTCATCTTGGCCAGTGCTTTTGAGATCTGTCTTTCCCAGGCCGCGTAAAGGATTATCTCGGTTAGTACCGTCTTGGAACGATTGGTGCCTTCCGAGAAGGCCCTCTCTGCATGTTTGGCAGCGGAAAGGATGTGGTCCTTCCCGGCAACCATATCTGGATCAATCAGCACAACATCCCCTCCCATGGAGGTGAAATGGTTGATCATCGTATCGAAAGGCGCATCGCCCCTCATGCCTATTACTTGGAATTCCATATTCTGCCTCTTCTGAACATATGCGGCTCTCAGACGCTCACCTGTCTTTCGCCTGGAATCATCGATTCATCGATCGTACCCAGTCCCTTGATGTAATCGATCAGGAGGGCCGTATCGAATTCGTGGTTACCCGGAACACCGATGTCGTAACCGACCTCGTTCATTACCGTGACAGGGGCCATCTCTTCAGAGAGGGCACCATATACATTACCTTGCAGGAAATCTCCAGCATCGAACACGAATACGACGTTGCTTTCTGATTCTTTCTCGTCCTTCAAGGACTTCAATGTGGCGAATCCCAGATCGCCGTCATCGCCAAGGTAGCAATGCGTGTCGTTGGAGTGGAGGATGACAAAGGATCCGTCGCTACCCTCATCGTTGTTTATCGATACGACGAACGATCCTATGAGAACGACAAGCACCGCGATGGCAGCTATAGTAACTGCATTTGAAGTGCGCATAATCCAGGAAGGTTCTGCGCATTATTACATATTTACGCTGTTCGGTGCGTTGATCAAGGAAACAGGGGCCTCAGCTGGCTCAGGAGCATAGGCATTCGTTCAATTGCTAATCGTGTATGCGAGACTCTGGCATTATTCGCCGGTATAAAACGAAAATCTGAGAAAAGGGGTCGACCCAGAGAGGTCTCTGGGTCGTTTAGAATCACTCAATGAGCTGCTTGATCCAGTTCTTCTCTCTTAAGGAGATCTTTCCGTCCACGGCACAGACCATCATTGTGACTATGATAATGTCGTCTTTGAGTTCCTCAGAGAGCTCTCCCAGAACATCCACCATGAAATCGACGATGAACTTGTCATCCTTGGCATCTTTCTTGATTGCCTTGAATGCGGCCTTCGCCTCCTCATAGGAGACCTCTCCTCCGACTGTCACTTCCAAGGCTGGGCGGATCAGCTCGAATTCGGCTTTGTCAAGCTTTCCATCCGCCATTATAGCAGATACGATGAAGCTAGAGTAAATCTCCAATCCGGTGAAGCCGTCTCTGGTGATAGCTGAAAGGGCGGCTATGATCTTGGCCGATTTAACCCTGAGCACATCAGCGTATGTCAGGGGGTCCATGTTTTCGAATTCCTTACAAAGCTTGTTGAAGTCGTTCATATGTGTCTTTCGGCACTTCAAGTATTTAAGAAGCTATGCTCATCCTTCGGAATTACCGAAGAAAATCTATCGCACGTATCGTACATGTTGTCCTTCACCAGGCTACCGAGGCGGCAATGTTTGTCCTTGGAGTAGAGGATGACAAACGATCCGTTGCCCCCATCGTTGTTCGTCGATGTGACGAACTCTCCGATGAGAACGAAAAGCACGCGATGGTAGTGATAGCAACCGCATGTGAAGTGCGTATGACTTAGGAAAGTTCTGCCATTATCACTTTCTTAAGCCGTAGATACTTGGATGAAGGAAAAAGGGGCCTCTGCCCAATCCAGGCAGAGGCAATTCGTTCACTTCTTTATCCCGTATACGAGACCAGTGGCCTCGTATGTTGGCAGGAGGATGCGAACCCCTCCGATGTTCATCATGAAGTCCATGGCGACACTGCCGTACTTCAGGGATCTGTAGGACTCGGGAACTGCGATGAACACCCCTCCAGTTCTCAGAGTGCGTATCACTTTGAAGATGGATATGTACCTGTCCTCTGATTTGCACTTTCCGCATTTCGCATAGATCGCACCGTCGTACACTTCGCCACCGTCGGTCTCGATCCTCTGGCCGAACTGCCACGCGTACACGTCCTTGTCTGTAACGACGACGAATTTCTTGTTGCGGTCGAGGTTTTCCAATATCTGTTGGATATCTGTGGTGAGTTCGACAGGCTCGATCTCCTCTCCCAGGGTGTAGAACATGTTGAAGTACCTCTTCTCCACGGTGCGGAGCATCTCGTAGTCCTTCATCAGTTCACCATAATCGGAATTGACCATCTTGACGGTGAGCGGGCTTGTGTCTAGGTCCACTGTGCGCTGGTACTCGCTGATGCCCTCGTTTCCGAAGAAGAGGATCTCCCTGGTACTGCCGAGCATGTTGCTGAGCACGAAGGTAGGTGCGAAGCTCCCGATCATGTCCTCTGGAACGATTATCAGTTTCATCAGAGCGTATTTCGGAGGATTGTAGACCTTGCGGGACATTCTCTTGAACATACCGGGGTCGAGGTATACGTCGATGGCAAGGTCCGTCTGATGGTGTCCAAGGACCTCATCATAATAGGGTTGCGTCATCGCCAGCCCCATCGGACGGGCGTTGACTTCTATCAGCACCGGGCCCCTCTTGTCGATCTTGATCTCCGTGTGGCAGAGTCCCCATTTCATTTCGACAGCATCCAACACTTTGTAGGCATATTGGATCATGTCGGAATGTCCAGGTTCCAGATCCTTTACCAGCTTGGTGCTGTCATAGATGATGGCACCCTCATCGGTGATGACCTTGGTGTACATCCAGATGTCCGTGACCATGTGTTTCCCGTCACAGCTGAGCGTATTGACGATGTATTCGGTTCCGCCTATGTATTCCTGTATAAGTATGGGCGAATCCATGGTCCCCAAACCGTTCATCGTGTTCTGCAGGATCCTGTAGTGTTCTATGGCATCTTCGATGCACGAACAGATCTTGAGACCTACGGTACCAGCTGATTCGGAGTATTTCACCACGCATTTGGTAAGGTCGTCATCATTCCAGAATGTCCTGATGTCATCTTCGCAAGTGACCATTTTGCTTTCGATCCTGCGGAGTCCTGCTCTTCCGAGGGCTTCATACATCCCTTTCTTCGAAGTGCGGAGATATGTGGTAGCAGAATCATTGCCTCTCAGACCAAGGGCAGTACTCAGGCGCTCTGCCAGGCGCACCCCGTATTCAGAACCAGGGAATACAGCAGAGATGTCGTACTTTTTGATCTTATTCAAGAATACATTGAAGTCTTCGTCCTCATCGATGAAATCTACCTTTCCTTCGAACTCTTTCGAGAGTATTTTGCGGTAGTTCACTAGATACTCGAAATTTGCCCTGGTATTGACGATCAGAGGTCTGTAACCGTGTGATATTATATCGTCGATGTACAGGCGCCCCGAAGAAACGCATTCAACTACAGCCATATACTGCATGGGTAAGGGGGATGTTTGTTTCGTTTATTATTCTTTAGTTGAGTTAATACTGATGATGCCTGATTCCTGGAAAATGGTTTTAACCTCTCCCACTATTCAACCCCTGTGAAGAACCATCTTATGCACCCGTATTTCCTGGCCGGGATAGCAGCGCTTCTCGTTGCCGTCCTCAACTTCTTCTCGAAGTCCCTGCTGGAAGCTGGATTGTCACCTTTTGAGGTGTGCGCATGCCGTGAAAGTGTCACGGCCACTGTCTTCGCGGTGATCCTTCTATTAGTCGACCGCAACGCTTTCAGGATCAAATTGAAGGATCTGTGGATATTCATCCTGTTCGCGGCATTTAATGTGATCTCCAACGTATGCATGTTCGCAGCCCAGGACATGGTGCCTCTGGAGGTCGCATCCGTGCTGGAGATGACCAGTCCGTACTTCATCCTGGTCTTCGCATACTTCCTATTCGGTGACAGGATCACCAAGAGGAAGGTGCTGGCTTCGGTCGTGATGTTCCTTGGATGCATATTGATCACTGGTATTGTGGATGAAGGCGCGGACATACCTGTCCTCGGTGTCGCTATCGGTCTACTCTCCGGAGTGACGCTGGCCGCTTTCACTCTCGGTAGTAAGTACACGGCCACCAGGAACATCTCTGAGAACACGTCGATGTTCTACTTCTTTATGATCAGTGCGTTGATGGTCCTGCCATTCGCCGATCTCGGACATATCGCTGATGTGGCTGTCTCTGAAGGCAAGTTCATACCGTACATCATCATGCTGGGTGTACTTGGTACGCTCATCCCCAACTATATCGCTATCTATACGATCAGGCGCGGGGACCCTGCGACCATAGCCATCATCATCACATCCAGCATCGTCGTGTCCACCATCATCGGTGTCGTGGCGTTCGGGGATGAGTTCGGTCTGCGCGATCTGATCGGTATGATCCTGGTCATGGCTGCCATAACCCTGTTGGACCCTCCCAAATCCATCAAGGATCGTGTCGGCGAGGATGACCCTCTTGACGAAGATCTTTTGTGACCCTCGCCACCCTTTATTAATAAGGAGGGGAATCAGCGGACATACGTGATGTCATGAGCGACGAATGGATCAAGATTGCCGCACCAGCGACCTCTGCCAACATCGGAGCAGGATTCGACACCTTCGGTATCGCACTGGAATCCCCGTGCGAGATGATCGAGGGAAGGAAGACAGATTCCGGTTTCAGGATCGTCGAGGTCAAAGGCCCGGGTGCCGAGATGGTACCTTTGGACCCAGACATGAACTCCGTCACCATAGCTGCCAGGGAGTACCTTAAGCTTGTCGGTGAGGATTTCGGTATCGAGGTCAAGATCACGAAGGCCATCAGACCGTGCAGCGGCATGGGTTCATCCGGAGCATCCGCAGGAGGCGGAGCATACCTCGCTCATGTCCTGGCAGGGGAGAAAGGTCCCATCGAGAACGTCATAATCGCCGCTGCGAAAGCGGAGGGATGGACGTCCGGCGGATTCCATGCGGACAACGTGGCGCCCTGCATCCTCGGCGGATTCACGATCATCAGGTCCAACGAACCTCTCGACGTGATGGCGGTAAGGCCCCCGGAGAATCTGGGAGTAGTGGCCGCTCTGCCCGATGTCCTGGTCCCTACGAAGGAGGCCAGGGCAGTACTGCCTGAGACGGTTGCCCTGAAGGACATGGTCTTCCACATAGGACACTCATCATCACTGGTCTACGGCATGATGTCCGGAGACATCGCCCTCATCGGCAGATCCATAGCGGACGCGGTCATCGAGCCCGCAAGGCAGAAGCTCGTCCCCCACATAGCTGAGGCCGAGAAGGCCGCCATGGACAAAGGTGCCGTATCCTCCTGTATCGGAGGATCAGGGCCTTGCATACTATCATTTTTCGACAAGACCAAGACGGATGGCAAGGCGATAGCCGATGCGGTCGTCAAGGTGTATTCCGACAACGGAATGAAATGCGATACCTGGATCACGAGCTGCGGTTCCGGATGCAGGAGGATTTGAAATGGCAGAACACAAAGTAATCTGTTGGGATTGCGGAGCAGAGGTCGACGACCCGTTCGTCAACACCTGCCCCAAGTGTGGCGGTCTCCTGACCGTCAAGATGGACCTCGAGAAAGTCAAGGAGATGAAGCCTCAGGACCTCCACAAGACACAGATCGGTGTCTGGAGGTACGCACCCTTCATGCCGGTGGACCCCGCACACAAGGTGTCCATCCAGGAGGGAGGAACCCCTCTGTACCCCACTTCTCAGCTCGGAGAGGCAATCGGATGCAAGAACGCCTTCGTGAAGTTCGAGGGACTCAACCCCACCGGTTCCTTCAAGGACAGGGGAATGACCATTGGAGTCTCACACGCAAAGGAGCTCGGAGCGACCACAGTAGGATGCGCCTCCACAGGTAACACCTCCGCTGCACTCGCAGCTTATGCTGCGAAGGCAGGGATGAAGTGTGCCGTCTTCCTCCCCGACGGAAATGTCGCCATGGGAAAGCTCGCACAGGCACTGTTCTTCGGAGCAAAGGTCCTCGCCATCGACGGTAACTTCGATGACGCCCTCGCGCTGGCCAGGAAGATGGCCGACGAGAGGAAGCTGTACCTGCTCAACTCGATCAACCCCTACCGTCCCGAGGGACAGAAGTCCGTCCTCTTCGAGATCATGGACCAGCTGAACTACGACATCCCCGACAGGATCATCCTGCCTGTAGGAAACGCAGCGAACATCTGGGCTGTCTACAAGGCATGCATGGAGCTGAAGGAGGTCGGATGGATCGACAAGGTCCCGATGCTGACTGGTATCCAGGCAGCCGGATCAGCACCCGTCGCAAGGGCATTCGCGGACAAGAAGGACAATTTCGAGCCCGAGCACAACCCCGAGACCATCGCCACTGCGATCAGGATCGGAAATCCCGTCAGCGGAAGGAAGGCACTCAAGGCGATGTACTCCACCGGAGGCTACTGCACCACAGTCACCGACGAGGAGATCATAGCTGCACAGCAGCTCCTCGGGAGGAAAGAGGGAGTATGCGTCGAGCCCGCATCCGCAGCATCCGTTGCAGGACTCAAGAAGCTCATCGAGCTCGGAGTTGCCGACAGGGATGAGCGTGTCGTCTGCATCTGTACCGGAAACGGTCTGAAGGACCCCAACGCAATCATCGACAACTGCGCACCTCCGATCAAGTGCGGAAACTCCGTCGCTGACGTCGAGAGGATCCTCTCGCAGTAAGCCTTTCAATCCGCCGGGGGTATTCCCGGCGGTCTTCATTCTTCTAATCTATTCTATCAGACTGTTGTGATAATTCGGCTATCACAAATCTCTCTATCAAAATACCACAAATCTCTATATTAAAATACCACAAATGTCTTTATCAACAATGAGCTGGATATGAATTACAGAAAGCGCATCTCCGATGGGATCCTTGAAAAGAGGTTGGAAGTATTCGGTGCCGTGTTGATAATCGGGCCCAAGGGATGTGGTAAGACCACAACAGCCAAACAACATGCGAAGAGCTTCATAGAGTTTCAAGATGAGGATCATAGGGAAGGTTATCTCTCAGTGGCAGCTACAATGCCTTCTAAGCTCTTGGAAGGTGAAAAACCTCGTTTGTTTGATGAGTGGCAGGACGCACCTAAGATCTGGGGTGCGGTACGCAAAGCTGTTGATGACTCGCAGAAGAAAGGCCAGTTCATACTTACAGGGTCAACAACCGGTAAGGCGGAAGTGCCACACACCGGTACTATGAGGATCAGTAGAATGACAATGATGCCGATGAGCCTTTTCGAAAGCGGGGAATCCAACGGTTCTGTTTCATTGAAAGAACTGTTCGATCACCCAGATGGCTTTGAGGGATGTCATTCCGACCTTGATATCGATGGCATAATCCATGCGATATGCCGTGGCGGTTGGCCATCATCACTGGATGTAGCCAACAAATCGGACAGTTATATGATAGTGAAGGATCTGCTCACACAGATATGTGAAGCGGATGTATCCAAAGTCGATGGCATATCGCGCAACTCCCAGACTGTTAGACACATGCTAAGATCATATTCACGTAACATCTGTCAAACGACAGATAATCGGACCCTAATCTCCGATGTTAGGGCTAATACGGATTTCTCAGAAGCTTCATTCTACAATTATCAAGCAGCTCTGGAGAAGCTATTCATCATTTCCGATGTAGATGCTTGGTGTCCTGCAATACGCTCCAAGAGTGCGATCCGTTCCACAAAGAAGAAGAACCTCGTCGATCCGTCCCTGGCAGTGGCAGCATTAGGGATAGATCCAGATTATTTCAACACGGATTTCATCATATTGGGATTCCTGTTCGAGTCATTGGTCATGAGGGATCTGAACATCTATTCTTCACCGTATGGCGGCAAGGTCTCATATTATCGTGATCGTTATGGCCTGGAAGCAGATGCGGTATTGCACCTGGATGATGGAAGATATGCGCTTTGCGAGGTCAAATTGGGACAAAAGGATGTGGACGAGGGTGCACAGCATCTGTTGAAAATAGAAGCACTAGTGGCGGAATACAATAAGAGTGCGGAAATCCCCATGAATCTCCCGGATCTCAAAATAGTCATCACAGGAACCGAATACGGTTATAGAAGGGATGACGGAGTGTTCGTGATACCTTTGGCCTGTCTTCGCGATTGACGGCACATAAATTGAGATGATGTTCGATTTTCAAGGCAACCGCTGTCAGAAATCGAAGAGGTTGGTCTGCTTATGGCCGTCCTCTTCATCCTTCTTCTTTTTGGATTGTTTCTTCGGCTTCTCTTCAGCCACCGGAGCCGGTGCTTCGCCATAATCGGCGACCATCTCTTCGAACATCGCTTCCTCTTCAGAAGGTGTGATGTTCTCCACCACCTCAATCTTTCCTCCGGCCTGATCCTTCATCTTGGATGCCAGGACGGAACCTATCTTGGGGATGTTGGCAAGCTCGGATTCATCTATCGCCGCGATATCCGATCTGGACCTGATGCCGTGGTTGAAAAGGATCCTCGCCCTGTTCCTTCCGACACCTCTGAATGCGACAAGGTCTATCAGCTCCTCCTTGACACCGTATCTCACACGGGTCATGAGCGGACGTATCTTCTTTATCGCAGAAGGGTTGAACATGTACGCGATCTCGCTCATAGCGTATATTATCCAATCCATCATATCTATCTTGGACCTTATGTCGCCGGGACCTATACCCATGGTGTCGGTGAGAGTGTCCTCGTCGGTCTCCTCTATCCAGTCGTTGACCAGTAACGCAACCTTCAGGTCGCTGTTGAAGTATTCCTCGTCGTAGTCCTCGATATCCTCCGGGTCCACAAGCATGTGGTCCCACACCTCGTCACCTGCGGCGTTGAGTCTGTCCATGTCGGCCTTCTTCGGATACATTCCGAGAACGTCCGGCGTCATGGCCGCTGCCAATAGTATGGGGAGATCCTTCGTATCATCGTCTATCTTGGTGACCGCTTCCCTCAGGATGGAGGCAGAGGCGGGGTCGATGTATAGATCCGATACCCTCTTCCCGAACGATGTGATTCTGATGTCCTCGCCGTTCTCCTTAGCCATGTCCTCCTCGACCAGCGAACGAACGATACCGTCCACGACGCTCTCGATCCCGAACAGTTGGGATACCGTACCGAAGAAGGTCTCCTTGAGGAAGTCTATGATGGAATCCCTGCTGTCGGCATCTCCGGTAGCCAGGAGTCCAAGGACATGGCTCCTGAGGATCTTCTCGTTGAACAGTTTGGATGTGAGACGTTCGGTGTCGTGTTCGACGTAATCCTCCATGAGGTGCTCCTTGTCTGTCTCGCTCTTCGCCACCAGTACCGCTTCTCCATACGGATCGTAACCCGGTCTTCCTGCACGACCGCACATCTGTTTGATCTCCATCACAGATATCGGGGAGTTGCCGTAGTTGGTCTCGTAACGGGTGGTGTCCCTGACGATGACCCTCCTGGCGGGGAGGTTGATGCCGGCCGCCAGGGTGGGCGTGGCTACGATGCATTTGATCTGGCCGTTGCGGAAGTTGTCCTCGACATACTTCCTCTGTCTGTAAGTGAGTCCGGCGTTGTGGAATGCTATGCCGCATTTGACACATGATGACAGTTTCCTTCCGGTTGCGGTGGATTCCGCATCACCTTCGAGGAGTACCTCGTCGGCCTGTGAGAGCGTCCTGCCGGCGAGTTCGCTCATCTTCTTGGAATACTTGACCGCAAGGGCCTCGGTGGAACGCCTGGAATTTACGAATATCAGGCTCTGGCCACCGTCCAGGATGGTTTGCTTCACAAGGCCCCATATCTCCTCGCCGTCAGCCTCTACCTCCCTGGACGTCCTGTCGTCGAACTGTATGTGTCCGTCGTAGTAGACGCCCTCCTTGAGGGGGATGGGACGCCAATCGCTCTCCACCAGTCTTGCATGCAGCCATTCCGCAAGATCGAACGCGTTGGACATCGTCGCGGACAACGCGATTATCTGGAGGTCCCTGTTCCTGCGCATGAGCTTGGTCAGGATGACCTCCAATGTGGGGCCCCTCCCGGGGTCGTGGATCATGTGCACCTCGTCGGCGATGACCAGTCCGACCTGTTCCATCCAGGTGCTCCCGTGACGGATCATAGAATCTGCTTTCTCAGACGTTGCTACTATAATGTCAGCATCTTGGAGGTTCTTG
Organism: uncultured Methanomicrobiales archaeon; assembly: GCA_937892275.1. Taxonomy (GTDB): domain Archaea; phylum Thermoplasmatota; class Thermoplasmata; order Methanomassiliicoccales; family Methanomethylophilaceae; genus Methanoprimaticola. Next base: position 20,758 of record CALAVG010000067.1, read on the forward strand.
TCGTCAGAATCCAGGTCGCCTGTGCTGAGATGTGCTTTTATACCCAATTTGGAGAACTTCTCGAAATCGTCCTTCTTCTCCGAGGCCAACGCTTTCAGGGGGACGATGTACAGTACCTTCTTCCCCTTCCGGACCATCATGTCCAGGGCTGGTACGTATCCTATCAGGGACTTACCGCTGGCAGTCGGTATGGCAACGACAAGGTTGTGACCCTGGAGAGCAACCGGTATGGCCTCTGCCTGCGGGGGATGGAGATTGACGTAGCCCGCTTCCATGAGTGCCTCTGCGACACTGTCCGAAACATCGAGCTCGTCGACCCTCATGCGATCACTGCTTGCACAGATCCCTTATGATCTCCTCGATCCTGTCGGCATTCTCGTTGCCGACCCTTGCTCCCTTCCTCTCGAGGTAGATCCAGTTCCTCTTAACGCATTCATCCTCGAATTGGGGGTTGGTGACCGCGATGAGCTTTCCGTCCTCGATGGCATCGGCCTCGAGGAACAGCCTGAACATTTCCTTCGGCATGCAGAAGATGACCTTGTCGAAGGGCCTTGTGAGGTACGAGACCTGCTCCACGAATTGTTTCTTCTGATCCACTGCCATGAATTCCTCCCTGGTGTCCATGGTCTCCTCGTATCCGGTGATCATGTAGTTCCCGGGAACGAATCCGTAACGTGCGGTGATCACTCCGTAGGAGACATCGCAAAGCTTCCCGCCCTTGTCGTTCGTGGCGGTGTCCAGACGGGCCACCAGGTTCTTGACCTCTGTTGCACGGCCTTCGAACATCTCGAAAGCCGAGAGGAGCTTGCTCTTGTCCTTGAACACCTTCGAATCGTTGGTGATGACGAGGATACGCTTCGTCATGTGGAGATCGGTGTATAACTGCGTCATGTTCAGAGCCTCTTGTTGCCCAGTCTGTAGGATATGCTGCAGTTTCCTTCTGCGGAGACCATGCAGGGTCCCATCGGGTTGGTGGGCTTGCAGACCTTTCCGAACATCGGGCACTGCTCGGATTTGATGAGTCCTCTAAGGACGTCGCCGCACTTGCATCCCTTCGCCTCCGCTTCCACGGCAGGGGTGGTCCTGAGGATGTCCTCGTGGACCTTGGTGGCGTCGTGGTCGGCGAATTCGGGCTTGAGAGCGAGGGCGGACTTGGGGACGACGGGGAAACCTCTCCAGTGGCGGTCCACCGGGTCGAAGGTGTCTTCGATGAGCTTCATTGCGATAGGATTGCCTTCTCTCTTGACCAGCCTGGTGTACTCGTTCTCCACTTCGTGCCTTCCGTCCTTGATCTGTTTGCACAGCATGTAAACGGACATCAGCAGGTCTAGGGGTTCGAATCCGGATACGACCTGAGGCATGTTGTAAGGTCCTTCAGAGAAGGGTTGGAACATATCCGTTCCGGTGACCACGGCGACGTGTCCCGGTTCTATGAGTCCCTGGATGTGCGATTCTCCCAGATCGAATATGGTCTTGAGCACAGGAGGGCAGATCCTGTGGCAGCTGTATATGCTGAAGTTCTCGGGACAGTTGTCCTTGTGGAGGGGTACGCACGTGGACGGTGCGGTGGTTTCGAATCCCACGCCGACGAACACTAAAGGCTTGTCGGGCTGGTCTCTTGCCATCTTGACGGCATCGTCGATCGAATAGACAATCCTGACATCCGCTCCCTCGGACTTGGCCTGGAAGAGGGAACCTATGGTGGTCGGGACCCTCATGAGGTCTCCGAAGGCCGTGACGGTCACACCGTTCCTTGCCAGCGTTATGGCATCCGCTATCTCCTGACTGGTGGTGACGCAGACTGGACAACCGGGTCCCTGGGCTATCTCAATGCCTACATCGTTCAGCATCTGCTCCAGACCGAAGCGGACGATGGTATCCTGATGCGTTCCGCAGATGTGCATGAACTTGGCCTCAACTCCCATGTTCTTGATCCCCTCAAGGATCTTCTTAGCCGTCTGTTCGTCCCTGTACTTGAACATCATTCTGCCTCCTCGATGTCCATGCATTTGACAACGCATGACTGTCCCTTGATGACGTTGACCGCTCCGCCGCACTTCGGGCATGCAAGGACTGGGATCGAGTGTGTATCGAAATCCGGATCCTTCAATATGGTCGCCGGTCCAATGAAATTGCAGGTCTTGCACTGAAGCTCTATCGGTTCGTGCTCCACTATGAACTCTGAGCCTTCAAGGATCGTTCCGCGAGTTACGATCTCGTAAGCGAACGACATCTGCTCCTCTCCGAGATTGGTGAGATCCCCGATCACTACAGTGATGCTGTTGACCTTGGTCACCTTGTATCTTTGGAGCTCCTTGATGACTGCATCGACGAGCGTGGTTACGACTGAGACTTCGTGCATCAAGCGGGTTATGCGCTGGTGGCAATAAAAGATGATGGTCGGATTCCCTCAGGACCTCTTGGCTCTGGACTTCTTGACCATGTGGCGAATAGTCTCGATATAGGTCTTCTTCTCCTTGTCGTAGTCCTTGATGACTATGTCCATGAAGAGGCCGTCCGTACCGTATATCCTGACCATACCGGATGTTTCGGGATTTTCTCCATCCAGTACGATCTTCTCGATCGGGAAGGATAGGGGGATGCTGTACGAGCCGTCGTTCTTGGGGCTGAGCGAGATCTGTGTCCTCGGATCGTCGACCCTTTTCTGCAGCAGGATCTCCATGTCGATGCCGTGAAGCATTATCCTCCTCTCCTTTTGGACGGGTCCGAAGGATTGATAGGTCCAACCATCTTCCGGGTCGGCTATCAGTTCTTTGACATCCGGTACGTCAATATACGCATCCGGCGGAGTGCCTGATTCCCTGAATAGTTCGTCGGAGTTCCTGGCCAATCTTCTCGTGGCTCCTTCGAGCAGCATCTCCTTCCTGGTGAGGATCAGCAGGATCGTGAGGTGCATCATACCATAGACTATGCCGTTCCTGTGGTCGGAAATGACATCGATTATATTCGATCCCATATAGATGTAATAGATTACAGGGAAGAGCTCGGTCACAACCAGCAATCCAAGGCATACGAGAGCTTTGGTACTGCCTGCAGAGGTGTGGAACATGAGCGATGCGGAATAGTAGATCAGAATGACGCTGATGATTAGATACAGATCCCCTGCCAGTAGTTCGATGTCCTGTTTCGGTTCGAACATCAGGTATGCATAGCGTAGGATCATTGATATTCCCACGGCCATCAGGCTGGCGATGATGCCATGCTTCAACTCTTTACGGAGGAAAAGCACTATGCTGAATCCTGCCAGAAGAATGACCAGGGCCGAAGCGAACTCCCCATTGGGTGAGAATTCGGAGGTGCTGACGCATACATAGGTAAAGTATGCGCCATTTACCATCATCACCAGGCCCAATATCGTCGTCAGGATTTCGCGGTGATTCATGCAGAGGCCTCCTGTTCTGGAACGTGGGGTTCTACCTTCAGATTCATGAGCATCCTTTTGCCGTCGAACATTTTGAGCGATGTGAATTCGGTATCGTCGCCGTCGGCAAATACCTCGGATACGGAGAATCTGTTGGCGACCATGACCGATCCGCTTTCATCGTTCGCCATGGTCACGTAGATGATATCATGATCTTTCCATTTCTGCAGGATCATAACGGATTTGATCCTGTCCTTGACAAGTATTAGCCTCTTCTCGGATTCCACCGGCCCTCCGTCGGTGAGAGGTTCCCATGAAGACCTGTCGTCGAACATGTGCTTCAGGATGAGGCCGTCATCCCTTTTTAGCATCAAGCTATTCTCTGCTATGTTCGTTAAGCGTAACCTCTCGACCCTGGTATTGATCTGTTGCAGCAGTGTGCTGTATTTGATCTCCTTCGTATCGAGGATGAGCAGCAGGATCAGGTACTGGAAGAATCCGATGATGATAGGTGCGGTATTCTCATAGAGCGGTATGCCCGTCATAAGTTTGGTCTGATAGTTCACAAGGATAATTGCCACCTGCAGGAGGGCCAACACGCTCGTGCTGAGTATCATCCCGAGAAGACCGCGGGATGTGTCCGAGAGGTATTTGTAGCTGGAATACAGCAGATTCGCACCCATGATCAGGGTTACGAGACCTATGGCAAGCGAGATTGTGGAGACCATCGCAAGGGTGCTGATGGACATGATCACTCTGCTGATACCGATGGACATTGCATAGAAACCGACCGTTCTGACTACGTTCTTTTTTGGATCGAACAGGATGAATTCCGCTATTATTATCTTGATGACCGCTGCCGCAATCTCGTCAATGAAGCCCCAGTTGCTGGTCGCATTGGATGTATACAGGCTATACAGTTCAAAGGCTCCGGAGAGTATCAGGATGAGGGCCAGGAGATATGGTGTGCTTCCTTTCAGCCATTTAAGCACGCTGCTGGTGGCTCTATTCACCTTCTCCATCTCAATCTCTCCATCTGATTATCGCAAGTATTATCCCTACCACAACGACAGGTATCAGCGAGATCAATAACGTTTCCAGGGAGATCCCGGTGATAGGGACGAACGAAGTGAATGTGAGGCAGTACGGCAGATTGCCAGTGTGAATCGTGACGTCCGCTCTCAGTTCCTCATCTATCTCGCCCTCTTCGTCCACATGCTGCACCGTATAGAATGTGTAATCGCAATCGAGTTCTGTAAGGCGACCTAGGTTATCCATATAGTATGCAGTCACCGTGTTCTCACTATTGAGGCGCTCAAGCGTCACCTTCACATCAACATCCTTTGATGTCTTTTCAATCGTGCCATTTGAGTCGTTCAGTTCTATATCGAACAACACTCCGTCGCCTATGACCTTCTGCCTTTCCGGTATCTGACTTGCATGGATCGGGATTACAAAGACTTCCAGACTGCCTTTAATCGCAATGATGTCTTCCTTTTGAAGTGTTATTTCATTGATATTCCCATAAACATTGATCACCATTCTCAGGGCATCTATTTCTCCCGAATCGATCTTCGATTTGATGCTACGCATCTCTGACTCTGAGATAATCATTGTCTGGTATTCGGACCGCAGCTCGTAGGTGCCCGATAAGATGTTGGTCTCATAGTGATCTTCTGTCCACAATTCATCCATGGAGACGTCATGGGCAGGCATTTCGTATTCGTCAGTGTAATATGATAATCCGTCGCACCAGCCAAAGAAGATCATTCCAGTCTGAGGTTCGGGTGTGGGAAGATGAACGATCGTCGTGGCAGGATATTGGAAGATATCTTCTCCGATCCAGAGATCGTATTCCCTTGTTCCAAGCTCTGCGTGGTATGTGCCTTTGAGGGATTTAGGTTCAGCGTCTAGACCGGATCCTTCGACTGTGTATTCGACATATCTGTCCGATTGGAATTCGAGCAATCTGTAACCTTCGTCAGGGTAGATGGTAGCCTCATTCATATACAAATTCAGAGACAGGGAGGCTTCCTCGTTATCAGCAAAGCTAGCATCTATCAGATCCCCTATCACTGCATGGCTTGCAGTTCTGAAGGGAAGGTTGAGCAATCCTTGTAGAGTGGACGCATCTATCGCAGTCAGTTCGCCATACACGTCAGTATTGGAGAAACGAACTGAGCAACCCTCTCTGACATCTAGATCGGCCTCGAATCTGCCATTGTTGGTGGCCAATTGTCCGCTATGCATCGTAAGAGATATTCTATCGTTAATCTCGACATCGAATTTTGCCATCCAGATTTCGATGTCGTAAAGCGTCTTGGCAAGCGTTTCGACCTTAAAGACGGCATTGGGAATATCGACAGCTAAGAATCCTCCTTCCTCTGTAGAACTTATCTTATGGAGGTCGATCTGAACTTTATTGACATCGCTCAGATAGTTGGTCATGGTGGCTACGAAGCTGTTGATGTCAAGGCTTCTGAGGACCAGTGATGTACTGCCAATAGGCGAGGATACCGTGGATTTGAATGAATCCACATCTATTGAGTATGTCAGCAGGAAAGAGCTGATGGATGATCTAAGAAGGTTGATACCGACTGCGATGTCCACTCCCACATCGCTATCGAATATGTGCTGAGCTATGTTCTTGATATCCGTTATGGCTGATGAAGCATCCACGTGAATCCCCAGATCGACATCTGCCTCGAACTCACTTCCGCTTCCGCCTTTTAATTGCAGAACTCCGATGCTGAGAACGCCGTCGAGGTCCAGTTTGCCTTTGACGTTCATGTTTAGGGACGTTCCAGCGAGATCTCCGGTGACTTCGAAATACTGGATGAGAGAACCTTTGATTATGATGTTCAGGTCGATGGGCATCTGGATGTCGGTTCCGAAGACATGGAGGGTCGAACCTTTCTTCAGTTCGATTGTGGCCTCATCACCTTTTATCGTGAAACTGTCGCCCAATCTCAGAATACTGCCGTCATTGATGACTATTCTGCCGTCTCCGGAAAACACATAGGTGTTGTTGTACCCAATCGTATATGTGTTTTGAGATACCTCGATACGATTCTTGATGTCGATGGTGGTCCCCCTCTTCTCATCCTTGTTCTCGAATATGTCGACGATCGCTGACGTCAGTTTGGTGAAATACTTCTTCATTTTCTCTGGAGAGTAGGACAGATCCGGTTCCGATCCGGATCCGAGGGCCGTGCCAGATATATCATACTGGTCATACGCGACAGTATCCGTGCTATCTTTGCCAGCATTGTCATCATAGAACAGGAACACACCTGTGGCACCGATTAAAACCAGACAAAGGCAAAGTAGAACGAGGATACCGCGTTTCATTCTGCTTCGGAATTGATTCCTATATAGTTAAACCTACCGTGGAATCAATTCCAGACATATCTAGGAAGAGCTTTGTTGATAGAAAACGGAATGCATGCACAATCAGGTGCTCTATCCATTGTGGGATCGTTTGATGGTCATCGCCTGAATAGGCCGGTCATGCGATCGATGAGTGTCCATTTAGAAAGGTATGTCCGCACTCATTATATCGGGTGCGGATCATATAGAAAAGCATTCAAGCCAGACGCAGATTTCCAGTCGTATCTGCATTCTGACTGTACTTCATTTAAGCCACAGATGAACACACATTTAGCATTACACTGAGAAATACATCCTGTGCTTGTATTCCTTGATGCTTATTTTACTCGGGATGGAGAGATCGAAAAGAGCATACGCCTCCTTCGCCTGACGGTTCGGTGGATTGGTGATGACGGTGTCATCATCGACACGATAGCAATCCAAGGACTGAAGATCATAGATGTAATCCGATACAGACCTTGCGGTCTGTACGGTCTTCTTCC
>CALAVG010000068.1 GCA_937892275.1 uncultured Methanomicrobiales archaeon
TGGACTCCAAGCGGATGTGAAATACATCATGGAGGATCAGAACCTCTTCAGAGTCTATTTGGGCAACAATGTCGCCCCCGGCTTCTTCGCATGGATGATACCCTGCGGGAACTACACACGTATTGGATTATGCACATCATGGTCGGCTGGATCCCCTTCCGAATATCTGTCAGACATGTTAATCCGCATGGGGTTAAAAGACAACGTCCTCCGTCTTTATTCCGGAAAGATACCTCTGGGCGGACGCCCATTCCTTACTGGGGAGAGATGCATCCTCACAGGGGATGCGGCATCCTTTGTGAAGCCCCTGTCCGGTGGAGGGTTGTATCCGGCCTTCAAAGCGAACGAACATCTCGTTTCAACTCTCACGCACGGTATGGACACCGATGCATTATACGCTTCGGACCTTTCGGAATATGAGAGATTGTGCAGGAATGATTTCGGAAAGGAATTGGATCATGCGTACTCCCTCAGAAAGCGGTACAAAAAACTCTCCGACAACGACTTCAACAAACTCTACGATCTGATAATGAAGAACAATCTCGTAGAGATCCTGAATGATTTCGATATAGACCACCCCTCGAATTCTGTAAAGAAAGTACTGTCCAAACCCAAGACACTGATCTCAGGGCTTCCCGTATTACTGAGGACCATCTGATGAAACAGGTCAAGCTTGCTAAACTTCCCACACAGGAAGCTGGCCCCATCATACGCGATCTAATGTCGAAGGAGTACGTCGACCTGCATGCCAAGATCGGAAAGGATGACGATTATCGCTACATACCTATACTCCCGGAACATGTTGACAGTGTGATCTCCATGGGTTACGAGATAATCGACGGAGAGGCCCATACACTCGACCGCAGAAGCCCGCAGGAACGGATCCATGACATACTCGCATCATACGAAGGCTTTGACGGGAAGGTACCTGAGAAGTGGGAATACGTAGGAGACATAGTGATAGTCAAGATGGATCCATCATGCATCCCTTACAAGGATCTCATCGGCAGAGTATATGCGGAGGTCCTCGGGGCCAAAACGGTCTGTGCCGATATACGCGGCATATCAGGTGAATTCAGACAGCCGAGCATGGAGATCATATACGGTACCGAAACGGAATCTGTGAGACTGGAGAACGGCATAAGGTACAGATTCGATGTCACCAAGGTCATGTTCGCATCAGGGAACACGGACGAG
>CALAVG010000069.1 GCA_937892275.1 uncultured Methanomicrobiales archaeon
GATCGTTGTCAACTTCCTCAGCCTGTCCATATTGAAGGAACTCCGCCTGCGCGAACTCTCCCCGTCCGAGATATCCGTCACTCTGGATGTTCCGAAATCCACCATACAGGGCAACATCAACAAGCTCATCCGCATGGGCATCATCGATCAGGACACACGCATCGACGACACCCGCAGCGTCGTCTACCACATCTGCGCCCTCCAGCTGTTCAGCAGCGAATCCGACATAGAGTGGCAGCTCTCGGCAAGATCCGCATCCGTCACCAGGATCATGAGGGTCGGGAAATGCACCAGCGCCGAAGACATATCTCTGTACGGAGTATCCCTCACCGAATCAGGACTCAACATCGTCCAGGGACTCTTCAACGTCGGAGCCGCTCTCGCCAAGGATAAGGACAGCCCCGAATGGTGGGACGAGATGTTCAGCCAAATCGATAGTCAGAGCGGTGAACACGGCATACGCGTCCACATGGACAGGGAGAACGGACTGAGACTGACGTTCGAATCGGATACGGAGGACATCTCCGACATCTCACTGGTCATGTTCCCGATGCTGGGCGCCATCATCTACAATTCCAAGAAGGTCCTGGGATACCAGCTCGCGCACGACGCATCGCTCAAAGTGTCCAACAACGGATTCACCGTGGAGATGTACGTCCCGCGTTTCGAGGGACAGGACTACGAGAACAGGGTCAACATCAAGAGGGACAGGAGCTCGTTCAAGATCGACGAACAGTTCTCGGTGTATTCCATTGATGGAACTGCGGTGCTGTTCACGAACCCCACGATGATGGCGATCCTTGATTGCCTGTCCGAATCCGACCTCTCGCTGAGCGATCTGGAGAAGACCACCGGGCTCTCCAAGGCCACCTTGTATGCAGCGCTCACCAAGCTCATCGGCATCGGTGCTGTGGACAGCGTGAAGAACCGCGGAGAGACGATGAAGTACACTCTTGAGGCTGATCCCATCCTGTACACCACCAGCGAGACCAACGATGATTTCGACAAAATGGATGAGGTCATCGGCAAGTTCCACAGCGGAGAGATGGATTACTACAGTGCGGTCACATCCTTCGCCATGCTCGCCATAGGCTGCATGGGCATACACTTCGACAAGATGTTCATAAGGTCGGGAAGGAACGCCGCCGTCTCGGTGATAGAGGCGGACCCGGACATACAACCCCAGGAACTTGTCGA
>CALAVG010000070.1 GCA_937892275.1 uncultured Methanomicrobiales archaeon
TTCCGATCTGTCTGACCTTTCGACCTAATCCTCTTGATAACGCTCTAAGATATGATTTGTTAACACAAATTATTCTACTAGGAAGTCCATATAGAAGCGGGATACTATGGACGAAATAGCGATGATGGTCAGCCTAGCATTGTTCTTGCTTCTGTCTGCAGTCTGTTCCATAGTGTTCAACAAGCTCAAACTGCCGCCGCTGATAGGCTATCTGATGGCGGGTATCCTCGTCAGCAACTTCTTCTCCATCGACGAGGAGGGGGAATCCGTCGTGGAGATTCTGTCCCAGATGGGATTGATCATGCTGATGTTCTGCATCGGTATGGAGATCAACCTCAAGAAAATCAAAAAACAGGGTGCCTTCGCCATCGAGGTGGCGTTGGTTCAGCTGCCACTGATGGTCCTGGGAGGTGTCATAGCTGGAACGCTGATGGGAATGGATATGGTGCAGAGCATCTGTCTCGGAGGCATAATCTCCGGATCGAGCACTGCCGTGGTCCTTGCCGTCCTGAAGTCACAGAACCGTCTGGATAAGGATCACATCGAGATGCTCGTGCTGATAACCATCATGGAGGATATCGGACAGGTCATCATCCTGTCGATGATCACCCCTATGTTGGCCGGTACGGAGCTGGATACCAACGGGCTTATTGCCATGATCATCAGCATCTTCGCTTTCATGGTGATCAGTATCCTGGTCGGGCTAAAGTTCATGCCCCGTGTAGTCAACTGGGTGTCGGATAACGTTTCGATGGAGGTTCTGGTGATCTTCTGCATCGGTCTGGCCTTCGGCATGGCGCTTGTAGCAGATTACGCCGGACTCTCTGTCGCCATCGGTGCCTTCCTGATGGGTATGATGATAGCATCCAGCAGGAAAAGCAAGGACATCCTGAGAGATATCGAGCCGATGAAGAACGTCTTCATGGCCATGTTCTTCATTTCCGTGGGAATGGAAATCAAGCTGTCCACTCTGTGGGAGAACGTCGGTCTGATCATCGGTCTGTACATCCTGTATCTGGTGCTGAAATCGAGCACTGTGTTCCTTGGATATTGGATAGGCAACGAGAAGCCCCGCACGGGATTCCTCTCCGCCATCGGATTGGTCGCAATGGGAGAGTTCGCGTTCATCATCGCGAAAGAGGCACTGAATCACGGTGTCGTCGACGAGGCGTTCTACACATCCGTCATCGGTGCGGCCTTGCTGTCGATGATAATGCTGCCGTTGCTGACCAGATCGTCGGAGGCCGTTTGGGATAACGCGGTGGCCGCATGCCCGAAGAGGTTGATGTCGTACTTCAACAGGATCAACGCTGCAAGGGATTCACTCTACTCCAACATCTCCAATTCCTCCAGGAGGACCAGGAAGGAGTTCAGCAGACTGATGACCCTGAACTATGTGTGTCTGCTTCTCGCTGCAGCAGTGGAGGTTCTATTCGTCCTGATTAACCCTGCTATTCCGGAGTGGCTGTCCCAATATGTAGCTGGATCCGTTCTGACATGGAGCATCCTGTTCCTGCTGCTGAATCTGTTCCTGCTATACATACCGATATTCATGATAGTGTCTAACGTGAGGGCCGCCAGGAGGATCGGTAGCAAGGATTCGGATGCCGCCCCTGTACAAGCGTCCGGTACCGCTCCGGGTGTGGCGGACATGTTTTTGATGTCCAATACCACCATTCTGAGTATGATGATCTCCATCATCATACTGATCATCGTCCCGAACAACATCGGCATGTGGGAGCATTTCGCGGTGCTGTTCCTGGCACTGTTCATCCTGTTCTTCTACAACCGGAGGAATCTCGCCAGAGCCTTGGAGAAGAGGTCCTACGAGGAGGACGATTCTCAGTACGAGGTGGATCTCGATACATTCAGGCAGGATATCCATCGCAAGTATGTGGAGCGGAACGGTGAGAAGGAACGTATCGGTCCTGCCAAAGAGAATGAGAAGAAGTAAAGAAAGGGGCGGGATGGACCCGCCTTATTATCATTGTTTGATCACCTGTGCCAGGTGGTCTAGGAACAGGTCCTGGAACGCCTTGTGCTCTCCGAGACCTTCGATGAGACATTCCACTTCGCATCCGGCATCGATGAACTTGGACTTCAGCGAATCCTCGTCATCTCCTGCCATGTCGTTGGTGGCATGATCCCCGGCGACCAGCATGAATGGTGCGAGAACGACCTTGCTATACTTGTGTCCGGACATGAACCTCATGGTGTCCTCGAACGAGGGGAATCCCTCGACAGTCGTGACATACACGTGCTCGTATCCGAGCGCGACCAGCTTCATCTGCAGCTGGCAGTACGATGCGTTCGCATAGTGCTCGGAACCGTGTCCCATGAACACCATGGCCTTCCCGTTGGAGGGTCCGTCGAAGACCCTCTTCAGATACGATGCCTCCATGGCCTCGATCACGGCGTCGTAGTCCTCCTCGGATGTGAGCAGGGGTTTGCTGATCCTGAGGCACTTGAACCTGTCCTTGAATCCGGCGGAGATGTTTACCACGAAGTCGTACTCCGTACCGTTCATCACGTGGGTCGGCATCACGACGACCTTCTCGAATCCGTCATCGGCGAGTCTCTGGATTGCCTCATCGATGTAGTCGATGAAGAGTCCGTCCCTCTCCTTGAGCTTCTTGATGATCATCTTGCTGGTGAAGGCCCTTCTGACCTCCCAGTCGCTGTACTTTTCCTTTACCGCCCTCTCGACGGCGTCGATGGTCTTCTCGCGGGTCTCCTTGAAACTCGTTCCGAAGCTAACGACCAGTATCGCATTCTTGGACATCGGATCTCTCCGTTCAGCCTTTGTAGTACATCATGGCGTTGCAGATGGTAGCGGCGATGTTGGATCCGCCCTTTCTTCCCACCGGGATGATGTAGGGCACATCCCTCTCGAGGATGAGCTCCTTGGATTCCACGACGTTCACGAATCCGACCGGAGCACCGATGATGAGTGCCGGTTTCAGTTCGCCGGCATCGATCATCTCCGCAAGCCTGACAAGAGCGGTGGGAGCGTTCCCGATGGCGAATATGACGGGGTGGTCCTTTGCGATCTCCGCGCCCTTCTCCATACAGATGGTCGCACGGGTGCATCCTCTCTCCTTCGCTTCCTTCACGACATCGTCGTCGCTGATGAAGCAGTGGACCTCTCCGCCGTACTCCTTCAGCTTGTTCTTGTTGATCCCCGCGGCGGCCATCTTCGTGTCGGTGACTATGTGGGCACCGCTCCTGATGGCCTTGACACCGATGTTCTCGGCATCCTTGGAGAACCTCAGATTGTCTGCGTAATCGAAGTCCGCGGAGGTGTGTATGCACCTCTTCACGATCGAGAACTGGGGTTCGGGCCATGTCCTTCCTCCGAGCTCCGATGTGATAATCTCCATGCTCCTCTTCTCTATGTCCTCTGGTTTCACTACTGTTATTGCCATTTTCCATTCACCTCAGATTCTGTATCCTCTGGGAGTTATCATGCGGCCGTTCGTGGTGTATGTCTGCGAGTTCCCTATGATGACCATGCAGAACATATCCACGTCGGCCTTGTCGAGCTCACCGAGTGTGGTAATCTCCTTCCGCTCGTCATTGCGTCCGGCGTTGCGGACGATACCGACGGGTGTGTCGGCGGAGCGGTGTTTCAACAATATCTGTTGAGTCTGATTCAGGTATTCGGTCCTCCCCTTGCTCTTAGGGTTGTAGAGACATACGATCATGTCCCCCTGACCGGCGCAGTCGACCCTCTTCATGATGAGGTCGATCGGGGTCATGAGATCGGAGAGACTGATTATCGCGAGGTCGTGCATCAGGGGTGCTCCTAGCACCGATGCCGCCGTGGATGCTGCGGTTATTCCGGGGACGGTATCGATCTCGATATCCGCCTTCATCTCGTCGGCGAGCTGGTAGATGATACCGGCCATACCGTAGATCCCGGAGTCTCCGGACGATATCATTGCAACATCCTTGCCGGCCATGGCATCCTCTATCGCCATCTTGCATCTGTCGACCTCCTTCATCATCCCGGTGGCCTTGTAGGTCTTGTCCGGGAAGTAGGGTTTGATCATGTTCACGTATGTGGTGTATCCGGTGACCACATCGGCGTTCTCGATGACCTCCGCGGCCTTGAATGTCATGTGCTCCTTACCGCCGGGTCCGAAACCTACGACGTGGAGTCTTCCGGTCATTCGTCCACCGCCTTGCGGAACTCTGTCGAGAAGTTCTTGTCGTACAGTTTGGAGAGGTTGTAGTCTCCCTCGAGGAAGTTACCGACGACGGTGAGTGCGGTCTTGGTGATTCCAGCTTCCTTCACCTTCTGCTCGATGTCCGCAAGGGTTCCCCTAACGATCTTCTGGTCGGGCCATGTTGCCTTGTATACGACGGCGACGGGTGTCTCGGGAGGATATCCTCCCTCTATGCACTGCTTCGACAGTTCATTTAGGAATCCGACCGAGAGGAAGATGACCATAGTGGCTCTGTGCCTTGCAAGGTCTACGAGTTTCTCTCCGGGGGGCATTGGGGTCCTTCCCTCCATCCTTGTGAAGATGACCGTCTGGCTCTGGTTCTCTCCGGGTAGGGTGTACTCCTTCTTCAGGACCGCCGCGGTACCGAAGGCGGAACTGACTCCGGGGATGACCTCGTAGTCTATCCCGAGCTCGTCCAATCTATCCATCTGCTCCCTGTGGGCGCCGTAGATGGCGGGGTCACCGGTGTGGACGCGGACGCACTTCTTCCCTTCGTCCTCGGCCTTCTTCATGACATCGATGACCTCGTCGAGGTGCATGTAGGCACTGTCGTAGATCTTCGCGTCCGGTTTGTGGCCGTCCATCACATGGGGGTTGACGAGGGAACCGGCGTAAATGATCACGTCAGCCTCGTCGATCTTCTTCTTTCCCTTGATTGTTATGAGCTCGGGGTCTCCGGGACCCGCTCCGATGAATGTTATCATTCTTTTTCCTCCCTTTTGATCAGCAGTGTTGTGAAATAACCGTATTTGTGACCTTTGACGACGGGTCCGATGTACTCGTCCTCCATACCGATGTTGCTCATGACCGTGATGTCCTCGAGCCCACGTCCCTTCTCGATGACCTTGTCCGCGATCTCGTCGACATGCTTGAAGGCCTTCATGACCACGATATTCTCGTGGTTGTCCAGGGCGTTCTCCAGTTTCTCGAACTGGGACACGTTGAACGGAATCACCACAAGCGATTCCTCACCCATGGTGAGCGGAACACCGGCTAAGGATGCACCGTGGCAGAACGACGGTACTCCGGGAACCAGTTCGGTCTGATATCCTCTGGACTTGATCATCTTGTCGATACGCATGTATGTGCTGAAGATGCTCAGATCGCCCAAGGTGATCATGGCGATGCTCTTGCCGGATTTCAATGCCCCGCAGATGTCGTCGTACGCCTTCTTCCATCCCTTCTCGCGCTCCGCGTAGTCGGGATTCATGGAGAACACGTACTCCCTGACCTCCTTCTTGGAGACGTCTACGTTGGGCTTGATGATGTTGAGCGCTACGCTTCCCTCCCCTGCGGTCTTCACAGGATATGCGATGATGTCGCAGGAGTCGA
This sequence comes from uncultured Methanomicrobiales archaeon, assembly GCA_937892275.1. Taxonomy (GTDB): domain Archaea; phylum Thermoplasmatota; class Thermoplasmata; order Methanomassiliicoccales; family Methanomethylophilaceae; genus Methanoprimaticola. The sequence continues at coordinate 5,562 of CALAVG010000070.1, forward strand.
GTATCAGTTTGGCCTTGATGGTGAGCAATCCCGGATCGCCGGGTCCCACGCTGATTCCGTATAGTTTGCCTGTCGTACGTAAGCCTCCAGTTGGATGAGATGTCCCATCGGTATATTGGACAGATAGACCAAACGAAAATAAAATAGTATATCCTTTACCGACTACGAACGACAGCTCTGATGGACCATGACCGACGATTCATATGTTTTCGTTAACAACAAGAAACTCAAGAGAGGACACACCACTGGCACATGTGCAGCCGCGGCCACGAAGGCCGCAACGGAGGCACTTCTGTCCGGAAGACTGGTGGAGTCGGTGAAGATACACACTCCCAAAGGGATAACTCTGGACCTCCCCGTGGAAGATATGATCCTCGCGGAGGACTACGTCTCATGCGCCGTCAGGAAGGACGGCGGGGACGATATAGACGCTACGCACGGCACATTGGTCTATTCGAAGGTGTCCAAATGCGAATCGGGGATCAACATAGACGGCGGTGTCGGCGTGGGGAGAGTCACCAGGAAAGGATTGGATCAGCCCGTTGGAAACGCAGCGATCAACCGTGTCCCAAGGTCCATGATCAAGGAAGCGGTCGAGGACGTCCGCTTCGGAAGCGATTACAAGGGCGGTTTCGACATCGTCATATCCGTCCCCGAAGGGATGGAGATCGCCAAGAAGACGTTCAACCCCCGCCTCGGGATCGAGGGCGGGATATCTATACTCGGTACCAGCGGTATCGTGGAGCCGATGAGCGAGACGGCGCTGATCAACACCATCAAGGTTGAGATGAATATGCGCTCCCAGGGCAACAAGGTGCTCCTGGTCGTTCCCGGCAATTATGGTAAGGAGTTCTCCCAGAGCCTTCCGGGGATCGATCCGGAGAAGGCCGTCAAGTGCAGCAACTTCGTCGGCGAGATGCTCGATTACGCATGCGAGATCGACAGGGACATCGTTTTGGTGGCCAATCTCGGAAAGATCGTGAAGGTAGCCGCAGGTATCATGAACACCCACTCCCGCAATGCGGATGCGAGGATGGAGATCCTTGCGGCCAACGCAGCCATGGCAGGCGCATCGATGACCACGGTCCAGAGGATAATGGGGTGCATCTCCACCGATGATGCATTGGACGTGATCAACGAGGAGAATCTGATCGACGACGTATCCAAGCTCTTAGTGGAGAAGATAGAGTTTTACATGAACCACCGTACCGGAGGGAACATCAGGACCTCTGCTGTGGTGTTCTCTTCAGTTTATGGTCTCCTGGGAAAGACCAGTCTCGCGGACGAGATGCTCGACGAGATAAGGGGTGAGGACCTTTGAGGATCAATGCGATAGCGTTCTCCACCAACGGGTGCAGGACGGCAATCAGGCTGAAGGAGGCCTTTCCCGAGGAGGACCTCAGGATATTCGCCAAGACGCAATGCGATACATTGGGTGTGGAGCGCATAGAGGAGAAGGCGAGTGTCTGGACCGGGAAGTCGTTCGAGGAATGCGATGCGATAGTCTTCATCGGGGCCATAGGCATAGCGGTGAGATACATCGCACCTTACATCAAGGCGAAGACAATCGATCCTGCCGTGATAGGCATGGATGAGCACGGCCGCTGGACTGTAGCTCTCCTGGCAGGTCACATCGGAGGCGCCAATGCGCTTACCGCAAGGATAGCCGAGCGTCTGGGATCGGAAGCGATCATCACCACAGCCACGGATCTGAACGGAAAGTTCTCCGTGGATACCTTCGCCACTGTCAACAACCTCAGGATAATGGGGCTCAGGACGGCTCAGGATGTGTCCGTGAGGGTATTGGACAACGCATTCGTAGGATTCACATCGGAGATCCCCGTTCAAGGAGAATTGCCATCAGGATTAACTTTGGCTGATTCCGGAGAGTTCGGGGTCAGCATCTCCACAGACATAGAGAAGAGACCATTCGATACCACGATGAGGCTCGTCCCCATGGATATCATACTCGGAATCGGCTGCAAGCGCGACACCGATCCGGAGAAGATGAAGGAGTTCGTATCCGAGATCCTCGCAGAGGATGGAATACCCGCACAGAGGATAGGCGCAGTATGCAGCGTGGATCTGAAGAAGGACGAGGCAGCAATATTGGAATTGGCCAAGAACTACAGGGTACCTGCCAAGTTCTACACCTCGGACGAACTGATGGAACTGGAAGGCGAGTTCACCAAATCCGAGTTCGTCAAATCCATAACATCGGTGGACTGCGTATGCGAACGCTCGTCCGTCAGACCGTACGGAGGGGAGGTCATAAGGAAGAAGACCGCCAAGGATGGGATGACCATCGCCATCTGCCGCAGACCCATGGAGCTGAGGTTCCTATGAGCAGCGTATTCATCTTCTCGGGTACGATGGAGGGCAGGACGCTCTCGAAACAGCTGGCGGACGCGGGAGCGGACGTCCATGTCAGGGTTGCGACGGAATACGGCGCGGAGGTAATGGGCTACGACGACAACATCGACGTCAAGGTCGGGAGCTGCGGAGGTGCCGAGGGCATCGCCAACGTCATCAGGGAAAACGGATACGACATCGTCGTCGATGCAACGCACCCCTATGCCCTGAACATCACCGAGCACATCAAGCAGGCCTGCGAGGCCACAGGCGCATTCTACATAAGGCTCAAGAGGTCCGATTCAGACACCGATTCGGACAGGATCGTCAAGGTATCCTCCGTCCAGGAGGCGGTGGACTACCTGAAGGACAAGGAAGGCAACATACTGGCATCCACCGGGTCCAAGGACATAGCCCTTTACACCCAGATCCCCGACTACAGGGAGAGGGTCACGGCAAGGGTACTGTCCACCATGGAATCGGTCCAGAAGTGTGCCGAGTACGGTTTCTCGGGAAAGAACCTCATATGTGCACAGGGACCGTTCTCCGAGGACACCAATTACGCCACCTTGAAACAGATAGATGCCAAGTACATA
>CALAVG010000071.1 GCA_937892275.1 uncultured Methanomicrobiales archaeon
GAGTCACTCCTCATGATGATGAGCGACTCGGCCACCCTGGCGACGGTATACCGCTGGCAGATCGGGTCCCTCACGAACATCAAATGGAGCAATATCCCTCTGGTCCTCGTCATCAACATCACCGGTTCGGCGGTGCTTATGCTGATGTCCAGGAAACTGAACGTCCTGGCACTTGGCGAGGACAGTGCGAAGAGCCTCGGCCTTAACACGGACATGATGAGAGTGGTCTGCCTGTTCATCATCTCCATCATGGTCGCATCGGTCGTCTGCTTCTGCGGCATATTCGGTTTCGTCGGACTGGTGATCCCACACATCATCAGATCATTCCTCAACTCTGACAACACGTTCGTCATACCGGCTTCCGCAGCCCTCGGAGGGATCGTCCTTCTAGGGGCGGATTGCATCGCAAGATACCTGTCACCCCTCGATGCCATCCCTGCGGGTGTCGTTATGTCATTCGTCGGCGCTCCCATCTTCCTATACATCATCATCCGCAGCAAAAGAGAGGTGTGGTGATGTTCGGCAAGGAAGACTATCTGAAAGCCAACAGGAAGAGGACCGTGTGGATAGCAGCCCTCGGGATAGTTCTGATCATCGTATCCACCTATTCAATCTGCGTAACCCAACACGACATCGCTTTCAAGAGGGCTTTAGAAATATAGTATCTTACCTAACTATTTTAAGTAACTAAGACCATATGCACTTATGGCCAGGCCTGAGAAGTACCAGATCGTCAAACACATCCCGCCGGAACATCTCAATGAGGAAGCGGATCTCTTCGTTGCAGGAGAGGATCTCACGGTTGCGAAAGCAAGGACTTTCGAACGCAATCTCATGTTCGTACGTATGCGCTACCGCGGATTCGCGGTAGCGGAGGCTTCCGCCGCATCGGGGATGACCGAACCTACTGCATACGAGGTACAAAGGAGATGGAACGAGTCCGGTTTCGCCGGACTCGTACCCGATTATACGGGAGGCCCGAAGGCCCGTCTGACTGATGAACAGAAAGAAGAAGTGCGCTCTGCATTGGAATTGCAGCCAATGGATACCCGTTCCGTACGTCTGCTCATCAAACAGAAATACGGTGTGGATTACACCGAAAAGCAAGTGCACATCATATTGAAGAAACTCGGTCTGCACCATGCGAAACCGTATCCGAGGGATTATCGGCGCCCCGAAGATGCCGAAGCTCGTTTTAAAAAAACCTCCGCGATGCTCTGGATGGTCTGAAAAACAGTCCTTTCATACTCGGATTCCAGGATGAATCCTCTCCTCAGACCGTCTCCAATACCGTGCGGCTGTGGTCACCCGATAAACCGAGATGCGAGAAGAACACGGATAAGCTGAGGGCGAATGCGTTCGGCTTCTACCCGATAAACGGAGGAAGGCCTGTAATCACATTCCCTCCTTCCTCCAAGACGGAGGACATGTGTGAGTTTCTGGAAGATGTGCGCCGTGAATGCGGATCCGATCTTCCGATACTGATGGTCCTGGATAACTGTCCTGTCCATCACGCGAAAGCAGTGGCTGCCCGTGCATCCGAACTTGATATCCGTTTGGTCTTCCTGCCCCCATACAGTCCCCAGTTCAACCCCATCGAATTCATCTGGAAGACACTGAAGCGTACGGTCTCCACCACTCTCTTCCACGATCTCGACCACATGGTATCCGTACTCAGCCAGAAGTTCGAAGTGGAGGCCTCAAAGCTTTCTTACTCCAAAAACTGGCCGTTCAAATCTTTATGTGGAATTACTTAAATTAGTTAGGTAAGATACTATAATACGACAACATGACAGAAACGTAAATGCCCAGTTTTGACCGGTTGTTCTCACAAATGGG
>CALAVG010000072.1 GCA_937892275.1 uncultured Methanomicrobiales archaeon
CCACTAAGCCACAGCGGCCTCAATGCTCGTGATTCTTTTTTCGTATAAAATAAACTCGTTGGAATGCTCATCTGCGGTATTGAGGGAACATATTCCTGAATACCACGGCATCCTTCTCGATCAACGGCGATTCGCATATGAAATTGCATTCCTGCTTCGTGTCCTGAAGAACATTAGCCAGCAACTGAAGATCGGGGTCCTTGGCCTCCAACGGGAGATGGGAGACCTCACCCTTGTCACCGTACTTTATACAACTGATATGGAAGTGTGCTATATCTCCACACAACGGGAAGAACTCGTCGATCAGGCCCTGCATATCCTGTTCTGTCTTAAGATATCCATGGCCCCTCGCATGGACATGGGCGACATCCAAAACCGGGTGGACCCCATCCACCTCATCCATGACCTTGGAGATCTCAGCGAGGGTACCGAACTGCCCCAGCTTCCCCATGGTCTCTACACCCAAGATGACATCCTTGATCCCTTCATCATCGAGCATACTCTTACATTTCGATAATCCCTCGATGACGGACGGAAGGGCGGTATCCGGTGATTTTCCATATGACGCTGCATGAATCACTATCAGATATGCACCCAGATTGTGCGCTGCACGTGCGGTATCCATCACCCAGTTGATGCTCTTGTCACGTGTCTCCTGACTGTCCGAATTGAAACTGATGAAGTAGGGTGCGTGACAACTCAATCTTATGTCGAGCGATTTGGCCTTGGCACCTATTACCTGTGCCCTCTCAGGACTTATACGGGCCCCGCGCACGAACTCGACTTCCAAAGCGTCCAGACCGAGGTTGCGGGTGTATTCCAATGATCCTTCTGGGTTCTTTCCGGCTGAAGGATATCCTGCAGGACCGAATCTCATCATGTCCAGGCGTATCGCATGACCGAATTTATCATTATCTTAAAACCATACAGGGTGCATGAGGATCAAACTCGAGGTCTCACTCGACCCGACTTTAGGTTGTGGACAGGCCCATCGCTGGAAGAAACAGGAGGACGGCTCTTGGGAAGGCGTACGGAGGGATCGGATAATCAACATGAGACAGCTGACCCCCGATTCTATCGAGGTTACAGGTACCGACGACCGCAAAGGGATCAGCAGATACCTCGGAGCCGACGACGACCTCGAATACATCATCTCCAACATATCAAATCGCGACCCGTATGTCGCCAAACTCGCAGAGAACTGCTCAGGCATGCGTATACTGCGCCAGGACCATTGGGAATGCCTCGCCACATATCTTCTCGCCACAAACGCCAACGTGGCCCGTATCGGACAGAT
>CALAVG010000073.1 GCA_937892275.1 uncultured Methanomicrobiales archaeon
CCTTGCATTGGCGAAGGAGGTCAGGGCACAGAACCCCGATGCATTGACAATGATCGATGCGGTCACCTCCGCTTTTGCCATGGACATCAAGATCAAGGAGACCGATCCGGATTCCGTCGTGTTCGGTACACAGAAGGCATTGGCACTCCCACCGGGATTGGCCATCATGCTCTGTTCCGAGAGGCTCCTCGAAAAGGCGAAGACAGTCCCTAACCGTGGGTTCTACGGCGATCTGTTGAAGATCAAGAAGCAGGCCGACGTCGATTATGCATTGACGACACCTCCGGTATCGTTGCTCTACGCATTGGATTACCAGTTGGACAGGGCTCTCGAAGAGGGAATGCAGGCCAGATACAGAAGGCACCAGGAGATGGCGGATCTTGTCAGGAACTGGGCAGACAAGAAACTGAACGGAATCTTCCCCGAGGTAGGATACCAGTCCAACTCCATCGGAGTCCTCAACAAGGGAGAACTCGATTTCGATTCATTCAATTCCAAGCTGAAGGCCAAGGGATATGAGATCTCCAACGGTTACGGTGATGTTAAGGAGAAGACATTCAGGATCGGGCACATGGGAGACACCACACCCGCTATGATCAAGGAACTCTTGTCCGCGATGGACGAGATTTTGGAGGAATGAGTATGACAACAAAGATTTTGGTATCGGATCCCCTGGATGCAGAGGGTCTTGAGATCCTCAAGAAATCAGGCTTCCCCGTCGACGAGGTATCCGGATTGACAGAGGATGAGCTGTGTGAGAAGATCGGGGATTATGATGCATTGATCATCAGGTCCGGGACCAAGGTGACCAAGAAGGTCATCGATGCCGGAAAGAAACTCCGTGTCATCGGACGTGCAGGTGTCGGTGTGGACAACATCGATGTACCCTATGCGACCGACAAGGGGATCCTTGTCATGAACACGCCTTCCGCCAACATCCTGTCGGCGGCCGAGCACTCCTGTGCGATGCTCCTCGCAGTCGCTAGGAACATCCCGTTCGCACACGAGTCCATGCACAAAGGCGAGTGGAAGAGATCCAAATACACAGGTGTCGAGCTCAACGGAAAGGTCCTGGGGATCATCGGTGTCGGACGTGTCGGCGGAGAGGTCGCGAAGCGTATGAAGGCCTTCAACATGACCATGATCGGATACGATCCCTTCCTGCCCAAGGAGGTAGCGGACTCCCTCGGAGTCAGGCTCACCACATTGGAGGAGGTCATCACCACCGCCGACTTCATGACTATCCACACCCCTCTTCTCCCCGAGACC
>CALAVG010000074.1 GCA_937892275.1 uncultured Methanomicrobiales archaeon
GTTCTCGCTGTTCAGGACAGCGATCTGCCAATCCTGCATTCAGGCCACCCCCTCTCCGCATGTGAGGATGTTCTTCACGGTCAGGACTCCGAGGGCATTCAGCCTGTAGCACATCCTGTGCGCCCTCGTCCTCTTCGGACTGTCCGACGCATGTCTCTGGAGATGGTAGACGAATCCCTTCTCCTCCAGTTTTTTGATCTCGATGGAGACCTGTCCTCTGGAGATCCCTATCGCATCAGCGATCCCGTCCTGAGTGGTCTCATACGGCATCTCGTAGCTGTTTCCCAATCCCATCTGTCCGTACAGGTGGATCAGGATCTGTTCCTGTCTGGTGGCCATCAGCAGCACCTCCCATATACTCCGGTGATGCACTGGTCGTCCTCGACCATGAATCCGTGGCATCCGTATCCGCATTCCCTGATCCATGCTGCCAGGTATCCGATGGATTCCCAGTCGCGGTTCTCCAGCATGTTCTTCAGATCTTGGGTGTCCCATCCGTAATCCAGGATGGTCACGATGTCGTCGACGCTCAGTCTGTCGATGACTTCGACTCCGGTGAGGATCCTGTAGTCGTTCATCTGAACCACCTCATGTCCTCGGGGTAGTTTCCATCCTCGTCCAGCGGATATCCGTAACTCGGAATATCCGCTCTTACCGCTCCGATATCTCCGAAGTCGGCGAAGCTGTTTGGAAGGAACTGGTTTCTTAAGGAGTTTGACTTGGTTCCTTGATCTCTTTTACAGACCATTTCTTTCAACCCTCGGCTTTCTTCGAAACCCAAGCGGGAAAGAGCGAGGACCACATGCACGTAGCTTAGGAACTGATGAATAATAACTTTTAAGAAACTCATTATCTATACTCTAGTCGTTACTATGGCAAGAGTGAGACCCTTGGAGAACGATGTTGAGAGTTTTGCGAACACGATGATTTCCATATTGGATGAAGATCAACGCAGACTATTCTTGGCCGCTTTTTCAGATTATCTTGGGTATGGCGGGGCTACGCGCTTATCCGAGATCACAGGGATCACTCAACAGACAATCTCCTCCGGGCGCAAAGAATTGAGATCCTTAAAGGCAGGCGAATACGAGTTACCTCGTACCAGGAAGACAGAAAGCGGTAGCAAGAGGATAAGAGCCGAAGGGGGAGGGCGCAAGTCATATGCGGAGAAGCATCCAGAGGTTCTGGATGCTTTGAATTCTCTGCTAGACGGCAATACGGTTGGAAATCCAGAGAACCCATTGCGGTGGACAGTTAAGAGCACGCGTAAGCTTGAAACCGCTCTCAAGGACATGGGTTTCGACGTAGGATATACTACGATAGGCAGGATGCTAGAAGACATGGGTTACAGCCTTCAGCAGAATCGTAAATACACCGAGGCCGGGGAACCGGACCCCGATCGTAACGCCCAATTCGAATTCATAAGCAAGGAATGCGCCAGATGCATAGCATCTGGCATTCCGGTAATATCCGTAGATGCGAAGAAGAAGGAGAACATAGGCGATTTCAAGAACCCTGGCCAGGAATACAGAAGGAAGGGTGAGCCAAGGCTAGTCCTCGATCATGATTTCACAAAGGAACATGCCATACCCTATGGTATCTTCGATGTGGCGGCCAATGAAGGGTTCGTCAATGTGGGGATAAGTGCGGATACGGCTGAATTCGCTGTCGAAAGCATAGGCAATTGGTGGCATCTGATGGGCAGGGAACGTTATCCTGATGCATCCGAGATCCTGATAACCTGCGACGGCGGAGGCAGTAACGGTAGTAGGGTACGCCTCTGGAAATACAAGCTGCAGGAACTATCGGATTTCACAGGGCTGACATTCCATGTCAGCCACTTCCCACCCGGCACATCCAAATGGAACAAGATTGAACATAAGCTATTCTCATTCATTAGCATGAATTGGAAAGGACAACCTCTATCGGATTATCAAACTGTGGTGAACCTTATCGGATCCACTACGAACAATCAAGGGCTCAAAGTCAAATGCATCCTTGACGATTGGAATTATGAGCGGGGCATCGACATATCTGATGAGGATTTTAACCGCATAAACCTGGTGAAGAATGAGTGGCGTGGAGACTGGAATTATACGATTGCCCCTAGAGGATAATTTTGTAAATTATTTTTCATCAGTTCCTAAGTACCTTTAAAGTGATTTACAACAGCATGGCAGACGTAGATCGCCCAATTTTGATTTCAATAATCAGTATCCTGAACATCGTTCTCGGATTGCTGGCAATTGTCGCAGGTATTGTATTGATAGCAGACATCGGTGGTATCGCCACCGAACTCACCAACAGGATCTGGGAGCAGATCCAGGAACAGGGTCAGACCGGAGATATCACAAAGGAAGACCTCTTCAACGTAATCAAGATGGCTGGATCCCTCCCCATTTTCGGTGGTGTCGTGAATGCTCTCATCGGAGTCGGAATGTGGCTCGGTTGGAGGATCATGTGGTACATCGGAGTCGTCGTGAACGTTCTGGAACTCCTGTTGGCCCTGGCGACACTGATCTTCGGAAACTTCGCAGCACTCGTAGGTATCGTCATCAACGGATTGATCATCTACTACCTCTTCAGGCCCGGTGTGAAGGCTTTCTTCAGTATCTGAGACCTATAAACGGCCCCTCAGGGGCCTCTTTTCCTTATCGGAATTCTCACTCGGGATCTTTCATCCCCAATATGCTGTCCAGATCGTACAGCTCCGCTTCGTCGCCCATATCTCCCTTGAATCCGTTCTTGGAGTAGATCACAAGGTGTGTCCTGCCATAGCCTTTGACGAGACCGGCCCTATGTTTCAGTTTTGCCAGGACTTCTGGTCCGACAGGATCCTTCGTGTACTTGCATTCGGCGAACCAGCCCTCCATTATACCGTCATGCCTCTTAGTCAGGACGATGTCGATTTCCTCCTGGGTCCTGCTGTCCTGATCGGCACCCCACCAGGTACCGATCTCTCCGTGATGCAGTCTTGCCAGATGTTCCGCACAGATCCTTTCGAATATCCTGCCCATGTCGGTATCCAATCCGGTCATGATAGACTCAAGAACCTTTTCGTCATAATACTCCGCATTGGGCAGGATCCTGTTGAATTGGAATCTCATGAAGTTATCATCGATGACATATCTCGCCTTCCTCCCGTTGGGATTATCCACCGGGGCTCTTCTGGAGACCAGCCCTGTGGATATCAGCGATGACAGGTGCTTGTGGGCCGTTGCCTCATTCAGGGACGAATAGGATGCGATCTCGTTGAGTGCGGTATGTCCCGTGGCAATCGCTTCGAGGATACCGTAGTATGTGTAGGGGGTCTCGAACTCTTCGAGGAGCACGAACTCATGCTCATTGCGGAAGAAGGACATGTCCTGGAAGAACAGTCTGGCTATGTTGTCCTTCAGCGATTCCTTCGGGTCTAACATCTTCAGATACAGCGGGATGCCTCCGACCATTCCGTAGATGCGTAGGGCGTCATCCCTTCCGAATCCTTTCAGCAGTTCCATCGAGTCCCACAGGTCTAGCGGGAGCAGTTCCAGGGATCCGGTGCGCCTGCCGTAGATGGGGCTGCTGTATCCCATGACCTCGTGCTTCATCATGCTGACCGAGGATCCGCATAGTATGAGGAAGAGTTTGGAGTCCTCATGGATGTCGTCGATGAAGTTCTGCAGGATATCGGAGACCTCCGGGGATCTCTTGAGCATCTTGGGGTACTCGTCGATGATCAGGACATAACGTTCATCCTTCGAGCGATTGGCCACTTCTTTCAATACGTCTTCAAGGTTCATGTTGAGGGGTGTGGAAGTACCGAATACTCTGGATGCGAGTCTGGACGCATTCATCTGCAGAGGCATCTTCGTGGCAGAGAAGTAGACACCATTGCGACCTTTGAGGAATTCCTTCAGGAGCGTGGTCTTACCGACGCGTTTTCTTCCGAAGACGGGGATGAATTCGAAGACTCCGGAATCATAACGCTCCTCCAGCTGTTTTAGCTGCAGTTCTCTGCCCTTCATGTTCTTCAGAATAATTTTATCCACATAAATTTTATTCACGTAAAATTTACAATCGCACTGCGGAAGCATCTTTGCAATAACTTCGTCAGAATCAATTGAAGTCCTTCATCTCCATCTTGCCGCTGGCGAGATCCACCACGGGCATGATGGCGGGGTTGGGGTTGAAGTTGTGCATCCTCTGGTACTCTGTCTGGCTCTGCCATGTGGATGCGTTGATCAGGCGCACTCCGTTGTACTGAAGCTGACCTGCTCCGTGGACGTGTCCGGACACGAAGATGTCGGGGACGTACTCCATCGCCATGTAGTCCTTCTTCTCAGGCGCGAGGGCGTTCCTCTGACCGTAGATGGGTGCGAGGTGGCGCCTTATGCACATCTCCTTCATGACCCTGAGCGGATCCTCGTACGTCAGGTACTGCACCGCAGCGACCCAATCGTCGATGCTCTTACCGTGGTATGTCAGGACGGTCCTGCCTTCCACGTTGAGATAGACGGGGTTGCCGAGCATCAGGATGTTGGAGTCGAATCCTTTGGTGAATACAGAATTGAGAGCGGGCTGCGGCTCCGCAGGGCGGGCGGCATCGTGGTTCCCGGGGTGGATGACCATCTTTATGTGGTCGGGGATCTCCTTGAGATATTCTGCAAGCTTCTCGTACTGCTCGTAGATGTCGGGAATGTCCAATTCCTTATCCTGGTCGGGGAACACTCCTATACCGTCAACGACGTCGCCGGGGAACACGAGATAGTTGATCCCCTGCTCGGCAGCGTTCTCCCTGAGCCATTTCGTCATCCTCTCCCACTGGGGTTCGAGGAATGTGCTACTGCCGACATGGCAATCCGACAGGAATGCGATCTTCGATGTGGAGTCGCTGGGCTCCCATGTATGCGATCTGGGTATGTCGGGCCTCACGATCTTCTCGGCCATGAGCATCTCCATCTTGGAGTTCGGCCTGCCGACGATACCGATGACCTCGTCATCGACGAAGAGCTCGTTGGAGAGTGGCGAATCCTTGCTTATGAATACGCCGGTGACACCAGATTCGTCCTCCACCCTGAGCATGGTGTGACCGTTCTTGGTGGTCCTCTTCTCATACACCATACCTACGATGCGGACCTCCCTGTCCTTGAGCATGGCGCTCTCAATGGTCATGGCCCTTCCGAAGTCGTTGCGCTTCTCGATGAGCCTCTTCATGGTGAAGAACCTAGCCTTGAAGTAGTTCGCGAAGTCGTTGACCTTGCCTTCGCTGGTTGATTCCCCGGTGATGTCGGTTCCTTTGACAACGGTCAGATCCGAGGTGAACTTGTTCTTGGGCTTGATCTCTTTCGGCGATTCGTGGAGTATCTTGTCGCCCACGATGCAGTCCATGATGTCCTGCTTGTTCACAAACAACGTGTTCCTCGCCAGATGGGCGAAGACGGTGTTGACGAACTCCATAGGCCTGTCGTTGGAGAGTATCATCTCCATGGCATCCGGGGAGAATAGGATCCCCTTGCTTGCGGCGGCCGACAGAATCTCGTCCCTCATGACGGTCCCCATGGCGACCGGGATTATTATTGATTCCTACGATTGTTTTTAACCTCATTATCCGATGCCTTCGGCATGACCTCAGTGACCATTTCCTGCCAGGTTAATCCCAGCGAGGATCCCGATAAGGTTGCGGCGGCGATAGCCAACATCTTCCCCGATGCGGAGCTTGAGACCACCGATTACGGATTCTCCGGAACAGCCACGATCGACCGCTTCTCGAAGCTCATCAGGAAACAGAAGATCCTCGATGCGACACGCGGAGTGATGATCAAGAACAGGCGCGGGGACAAGACCTGGGTCAACCTTAACAAACAGGTGGCCACGGTAGGGAAAGTATCCTTCGCCGACAAGAATCCGGTCCTGGGTGCGATAGAGGTCTGCATACAGGACGACGACATTGAAGGTTTGATAGACATAGTCGCACCGGTCACCGTCAACGGGGAAGAGGTCAGGATATGATCGGGATATCATGCACATCGTTCTCGGCCGATCCGCCGAAGATGTGGCTGGACAAGATAGTCGGGAACTTCGACCTGTGGGAGATCTTCTCCGAAGCGAGTCACAGCATAGTGTACCACGAGAAGGAGTTCAGGGACCTCCTGCCCTCGTACGACCTCCATTATTCGATCCATGCACCCATATGCGATATCAACATCGCATCCATCAGCGACCCTGTGAGGAAGGCCTCGATGAAGGAGACCTTGGATACGATCAAGGTCGCCAACAAGCTCGGTATCGACCGTATAACGATCCATCCCGGACTGTCATCCATGTCCGTTCACGGTATAGACTACAAGTATCTGGTACATGCGAAGGAATCCATGAAGGTCCTTGATGAGGCACAGAAGGAATACGGCATATCCTTAGCGATAGAGAACATGCCCAACTCATACTTCTTCCTCGGCCGTACAGCGGCCGAACTGAACGAGATAGTCGGAGATACCGATCTCGGCATATGCTTCGACATCGGCCATGCCAACACCACAGGTCAGATCGATGAGATGATCGATACCTTCGGCAAGAGGATCAAGAACATCCATGTCCACGACAACAACGGCGATAAGGATGACCACTTGACCATCGGTACCGGTTCGGTGGACTTCTGCAAGGTCTTGAAGAAGCTGAAGTTCTACGACCGCAATTATGTCATAGAGTCGAAGAGTTACGATTCCGCTGTGGAGTCTCAGTCCGTCTTGGGACCCTGGCTGTCCTGATCGTCCTGGCTCTCTTCGTTATCCTCGTTCTGTGAGGTCTCTTCCTGTAAATCGGTCACGGGTATCGCTTCGAACGAGAAGCAGGTCAGCGGCATGGTCTTGACCTTCTTGATACCCTTCATCGTTTTCTTGTATAGCAGGGGCAGATTTACCAGTCCCAATCCGAGGATCCCTATCAGCAGGAGCGACGTGAAGATGTCGCTGATGCCCAGCATCCACACCATCGAGAAGTCGTTGAGCATGTGGCATACGATCGATGCGTAGAGTCCGAACCTCATGTACACGTAACCGAGCATGAATCCGCCTATGGCGACGGTGAAGATCTTCATGAATCCCCAGGAGTCCACGTGGGCGATGGAGAACAGCAGAGTGGAGAATATCAGCAATACAATGGTGAGCTTGCTGGATCCGAACCCTCCGAACAGGTGCTTCCATGACCCCTTCTCCCTCAGGGCGTAACCCACTATCAATACAGGCAGTCCGAACAGGAGCACACGGAACATCAGTTCCTCCCATACGGCGGCCTCGGTGAACAGCATCAGGGCCTCCTCCAATGTGAGGTCAATCAGTCCTCCGGGTGTCTCCACTCCCATGCCCAGCATGGTGAATATGCCGTTGAGGATCACTTCCAGTAACAGTGATGATCCGAAGAGCAGTCCCATCCAGAACAGAGGTGTCTTCTTGGTGCTCTCCATGTATTCGGTCGAATCGAATCTGAATGCGTCCTTGGATTTCCAGAGGAACACAACGGTACAGGCTATCGCTGTCACGGAGATGAACACCCAGAACAGGACGGAGCCCATGCCTGTGAGCTTGGGCAGGTCGAAGAATGCGAAGAAGTAGATCCACAGCTTGATTCCCTTCTCCTCGAAGAGGTCCATTGTGGGGCCGTAATCCATCAGGATCACAGCCACGCTGGCTATGCATGCTATGAATATCAGCACCATAGAAGGAACGACGAACTTGTTCAGGGTGGATTCCTTGAGCGTACCCTTCTCCTGTACCGGTACGGGTTCCGGTTCGGGAGCGTCGGTGAAGCTCTCTCCGCATCTGATGCAGAACTTGTAGCCCATCTCCCTGCACTTGTCGCATTCCTCGCATGTCATTGCAATCCCTTCAGTATGCCGACGACGCCGTCGACGCGTTCCACCTCTATGATGACCAGCAGTTCCTTCTTGAACCTCGTTATATCCACGATCTCGGCGGCTATGTGCTCCTCCCTCTTCCTGGAGAGCTCCCCGTACGATTTCATGCTCGAGTTGACGAAGTTGTCCCATTGCTTGGCGAGCCTCTCCGGCGTGCTCCCGTCGAAGATCCTCTTCATGCCCTTCTTGGCGATCCTGTGCTCCTTAACGAACTCCAACGCTCCAACTGTCTCGCAGTAGAGGTCCGTGAAGTCAGCGTCGTTCATGTCCAGGGGAAGGCACAGCTGTCCCTGTTCGGTGACGAGATCTATGAATGTGTACATTGCGGGGGACGGTATCTCGACCTCTCCGAAGCGTTCCATGTGGGCAGCGTATATCATGTCGAGTTCACTGACGTCGAACATCTCGTCGATGTTCTTTCTGTTCTTGAGGCATTGGATGCCTTCGATGCTCAAAGCTGCGGCGTATGCCTCATGCGGGGAGAACTCCTGACGGACCCTGTCCGCCTCCGATATCAACCCGTTGACGATAGGGAGGATGTCGACCTTGCAGCCCTTCACATCGAGGGGGATCATCTCTTTGTTCTCCTTTCAGCTACTAGGTCCGTGAGTTCGTTGGGTTCGTCTATCTTCTTGAGTTCTTCGTTGGAGACGATCGCTGTGGAGTTGATGCTGTCCCTCTCGTGCTTCTTCTCTACTATAAGGATGGAGAAACGGTCCATGATTCTGGAGAGCTCCGAAGCGACTATCGCCCTCTCCATTACCTTATGTTCGTCCAATCCGAGGCTTGTGAGCATCACGGCGTTCTTGTTGTTGGATACTGCTTCGAAGGGGCTCTTGACGACGGGCCTCACAGTGAATCCCAATGTGGATAATTGTTTGAGCGCGAAGGATTCCTCGATGCTCGGAGGTTCGTGCTGCTCCTTCAGACGGTCCTCGCTCTTGAACGTGAACGGGTCGATGGGTTCGATTATCGGTAACTCGAGGAACTCCTCCATGCGCAGGGCGGCATCGATCATCGCACCCATACCGGATTCGTACATCTGGATGGTGCGTCTCGATACTCCTGCGGTCTCCGCTAGGACACCGAGGCTGATGCCCCTCTCTTCCCTGGCCTGTTTCAGGAGACTGCTGTCGAGTTTGACGTAGAGTCCTCCGGGTGCGGCGAAGATGAACGGCGGTGCCTCCTCCAGGAGGAGGTCGGCGAGCGTCTCGTTGGAGACTATTGATATGTTGAATCTGGAATAGACAATCCCGGGCTCCAATGCGCCGGAACTGGAACGTTCGCCTGTGACCAAGGGAGTGGCATCCAATGATTCGGCGAGCACCTTCATCTCCTCTGCGTTGTCCTTGGAGAATGCGTCTATATTGCTCAGGACCTTGACTATCAGCACTTGGGCATCCCTGCGGGCGACTATGTCGAAGCAGATGCCTCTGAGCGTTAGTGCGGACGAGACATCGAAACCCGCCTTAGCCAGTATGGCACGTGTGGTATTGATGAGACCGGTCCTGTCCATACTTCTAAAATTGTTATCACTTCTATAAAAGAGCATGGTCTGTTATGTCTAGATTTTGCGACTGCGTTGAATAGGTATCGGGTGATGTCCTGGAATCATTGGGAAGGGTCATGGGACCCTTCATACCTTTCATTGATCTCATTCACGTCGATGCTCTCTATGGATGGGACATCTGGCTCTTCCAAGAACGACGGTCCGTACAGGGGAAGATGCAGTACACCGTTCACATCCGTCATGATGTTGTTGTTGCAGATCTTCACACCCATGCGGTTCCTGTTCCTCTCCGATAGGAGTGTGCTCAGCGATCTGGACCTCTTATGTTTCCTTGATTTGATCTCCGCTATGCATATTTTGCCCTTGTATCTGAGAACAAAATCGACTTCGAGGCTACTATTTTCCTTTGCATGATAGTACAGAGGGTGGCCTTTGCATGCCAGGGCATCCGCTGTCGCATTCTCCATAAGCATACCGTTGTTGGTGAACGGGTCTCCGATCACTATCTCCTGTACATCCCTGTATCCGCACAGCGACATCAGGATACCCGTGTCGCAAAGATACATCTTGAATTTGTCGTCGTCTGCATTATTGTCCAGAGGCGGGTCAATAGAGTGCAGATTCCTGCATCTGTGCACTATGCCAGTGTTCTCCAACCATTCCAATGCGGTGCCGTACTCGCGTTTTCCGGTTCCTTTCTTCTTCTCGATGTCGTAATACTGGAACGACCGATTGCCCCCGGCCAGTTGTGCGGGTATGGATTGGAGGCATGCGTGTATGCGCATGATGTTCGCCTTCGACGAGTATCTGCCAGCATCGAGTCTTAGTATGGAGACTATCTCATCAAGGCGCTTGGTGACCTCTCCATAATCGCCCGTTTCCGCATATGTGTCCACTGCCGCCGGCATACCTCCCACGACAAGGTATCTCCTGAATAGGTCGCTCAGCATTTTGTGATAGTATGCATCTATCTCCGTCCCGTTCCTGACGGATCTGACCGCATCATCGATCAGATTGCGGTTGACTCCCATGGCCCAGAGGAATTCCTGGAAATCCAAAGGATACATCCTTCTGATGGTCGCATATCCCATGGGCGAGACCCTATGGTCATCCTGTCCGTCATCATTTTTCCTGGATTCAAGGGTAACACCCAGGAACGAACCTGTGGCGATGATGTCGAAGCAGCTATTCGCTGACAAGGGTTTCAGAGCGTAATATGCATCATCGCATTCCTGTATCTCATCAAGGATCAGAAGTGTCTTTCCGTTTCCGGAAATGTTCTTGGAGACAATTATCCTGTCAATTAGCCTGGCGGCATCCAGATCCCCTTGGAACAGCAATCTGTCATCGGGGTTGTCCGCAAAATTGAGATAGATCGTGTTCTCGTATTCTCTTTCTCCGAACTCTCTGACGATGAACGTCTTCCCGACCTGGCGGCATCCTAGCAGGATCATCGGTTTTTTGTCAGGTTCATCCTTCCATTTGAGCAGTTCTGAGTAGATCTTACGCTCCATATTTCCAATATGTAGATTTTAGTATTTTACTATTTTTAAATGGGGTATTTGCAGAGAAATTACTGCAAAAATGGTACTTAAAAGTAGGAATGAGGTTTGAAGGACCATACGATGACGCCTTCTGCCGATCCTGTTCCTATATCTTCGATCAGTTCCTCAGCGACCCTAACGGGATGATCATGATGCCGTCCTCGCGGCGGTACGCGTAACGATCCGTACCGGTGACGATGGCCATGAATGCGGACTCTCCCATCCTGTCGGTGTCTATCCGTTTGAGTACTTTCCTCAGGGTCCTTGCCCCTTCCTCTATCAGGGTCTCTCCGCCGAGTTTCACCTCGATGAGAGCATATCTGCCGTCCCTGAGGTGTACGACGATGTCACATTCGTTATCCAGATTGTCTCTGTAGTGGTCTTACCGCACCATTTAGGGCCTTCGACCATGACCGCTCTTTGCCTCTGATTTTCCTGTTCAGAGCGGAATCCACAATACGCGGTCTGTACACAAACTCCTTTTTGTCTAAGTTTGGTCTGGCTATTTAAACATATAAATATACTCCGATACTTGTAGCGTTTCTATTCCGACATTTGTAGAAAAATCAACCCGACACTTGTAGATTATCAGGCATTTAACCAGTTCGATAAGTCTATGATCGAGGCAAGAAGGGTGGAAATGGTTTGGAGGGGGACTTGCCCCCTCCGAAGGAGGAATAATGAACTCACTGACCGTCGTAGTCGCTGAGCTTCTGTCTTGAGGCCGGTCCGAACTTATCGATAGACTTCTCGAAGTCCTCCATGGAGACCTTGCATTGCGAGATCTCCTCGTCGGTCGGGACCTGACCGCTCTTCACGAGTCTTCTGACCGCGTTCATGACCGCCTCGTTGCATATGGCGGAGATATCCGCTCCGGTGCAGCCTTCGGTGCGCTGTGCCAGATCATCGAGTTTGACGTCATCTTCGAGGGGTCTTCCCCTGGTGTGGATGCCGAATATGGATTTCCTCGACTCCTCGTCTGGGGGTGCGATGTATATCGATTTGTCGAATCTTCCCGGTCTGAGCAGCGCGGGGTCCATGATATCGGGCCTGTTGGTGGCCGCGATGACCACGACGTCGCTCAGTCCCTCGAGTCCATCCATCTCCGTGAGCATCTGGGAGATCACCCTTTCCGTCACGTTGCTGTCGCTTCCGGTACCCCTCTCGGGCGCTATGGAGTCTATCTCGTCCATGAAGATCACGCAGGGCGATGCCTGTCTCGCCTTCCTGAACGTCTCCCTCACGGCCTTCTCGGATTCGCCGACCCATTTGTTGAGGAACTCCGGTCCCTTCACGGATATGAAATTGGCCTCGGATTCAGTTGCCACCGCCTTTGCCAGCAGGGTCTTACCGGTTCCCGGGGGACCGTACAGGAGGATCCCCTTCGGGGGCCTGGCGTTCATGTGCTCGAAGACCTTGCCGAACTTCAGGGGCCATTCGACGGCTTCCTTCAGTTCCTGCTTCGCGCTCTCCAGTGCTCCGATGTCGTCCCATTTGACGTTGGGCTTCTCGATCAGGACCTCCCTCATGGTGGAGGGCTGCATGTCCTTCAATGCGTTCTTGAAGTCGTCCTTGGTGACGACGATGCTGTTCAGCACCTCTATGGGGGTGTTCTCAGCTTCCACATCGTCCTTCAGGACCCTTCTGAGGGCGGTCATGGCGGCTTCCTTGGTCAGTGCGGAGATATCCGCTCCGGCGTAGCCGTGTGTCTTGTCAGCGAGCCATCCGAGGTCAACATCCTTGTCCAGAGGCATTCCCCTGGTGTGGATCTGAAGGATCTCGAGCCTTCCGTCTCTGTCAGGGATACCGATCTCGATCTCCCTGTCGAACCTTCCGGGTCTCCTGAGTGCCTCATCGATGGCGTTGGGTCTGTTGGTGGCACCGATGACCACGACCTTTCCCCTGGAGTTCAGACCGTCCATCAGGGACAGGAGCTGTGCGACGATACGCCTCTCCTCCTCCCCGCTAACCTCATCCCTCTTGGGTGCGATGGAGTCGATCTCATCGATGAAGATGATACTGGGCGAGTTCTCCTCTGCCTCTTTGAATATCTCCCTCAGCTTGCCCTCGGACTCTCCGTAGAACTTGCTGACGATCTCAGGTCCTCCTATGGACATGAAGTTGCTGCTGGTCTCGCCTGCGACTGCCTTCGCGAGCATGGTTTTACCTGTTCCCGGCGGTCCGTGGAGCAATACTCCTTTCGGAGGTTCGACACCGAGCCTCTTGAAGAGTTCGGGGTGCTTGAGCGGGAGCTCGACCATCTCCTTGACCTTCCTGACCGCGTCCCCGAGACCTCCGAGGTCGTCGTAGGACACGTTGGGGACGTTGCCCTCGTCCGCGGGCTTGTTGGTTATCTTGACTTTCGTATCGGGTGCGATCATGGTGGCCGCACCGGTGGGCGAGAAGGACTTCACGACGAAGGCCATCTTGTTGCCCATCACGTTTACTGGCACTATGTCGCCTTTGGACAGGACCATGCCCTCGAACAGCTGTTTGAGGTGGTCCTCCCCTCCCTGGAGCCTGAGCTCCCCGGAAGGTGCGAACGTGATCCTCTCGGCACCTGCAA
Source organism: uncultured Methanomicrobiales archaeon (assembly GCA_937892275.1). Classification (GTDB taxonomy): domain Archaea; phylum Thermoplasmatota; class Thermoplasmata; order Methanomassiliicoccales; family Methanomethylophilaceae; genus Methanoprimaticola. Next base: position 13,512 of record CALAVG010000074.1, read on the forward strand.
CCGTGATCTTCTTCACTGATACACGGTCGTCCGCTGTGACACCGGCGTTCTTCCTGGTCATGTTGTCCAGTCTGATTATTCCTCTATTGGCATCCTCGGGGTATCCTTCGAGGATCTTCACGGCGGTCTTCTTGGAACCGTCGATCTGGACTATGTCACCTACCTTGATGCCCATCACATTCATCAGTTCCGAATCCAGCCTTGCTATTCCCCTGCTGGATTCTCCGGGCCCTAGTTCTGCGACCTTTATCGCTTTCTCGTTTACCATTCTCAGACCTCCTTTGTACCCTCATTGATCATCTCGTCTAGCTGTCTGTACAGCTCCTTCCTCTTCACAGGGTCCTCCACATCGCGTATGGAGCTGTTTATGGCGTTCATCACCGAATCCCTCTCATCGAGGAGCAATGAGCGTTCCCTGTCAAGTTCCTCTATCTTCGAATCCAACTGTTTCAGCCTCTCTATGGCGGCCTCGGTATCGACGGATCCGGATTGTCCGGAGTCCACGATCCCGGTGGATATCAGACGGGTGGTGAACATGTTCCCGTGCAGGTCGATCATCAGCGTGAACTGTCTGCTGGGGGCGTACACGGTCCTTGTGGGGCCCATGCTGCTCTCCTCGGGATGGCTCATCAGCATGCCTGTCTGTTCCATCAGTGCCAGATTCTTCATGACGGCCTGTTGGCTTATGCCGAGTTCCTTTGACAGCTGAAGGGGATAGCTCGGTTCCCTTGTGAGGTATGCGAGGATCCTCCTTCTCGTCGGGTTCTCTATTATCGATAGCAGTTCGTCTATGTCCGTCATGTAGATCACTCGGTTGTTAACCGTTGGTTCATTAGTTGTTGTTAGAACAGAACTTCTATAAAAAGATTTGTAAACTGGTTTCGAGATCCCTACGGAAATCATATGATGCAATCAGGCGAGAGTTTCTCTGTCGATTCGATATGGTCAGGGAACTACCCATTTGCTGTTCCTGTTGGTACCTTCGTTCCTCAACAACCCCATGTCCTTCAGTTTCGAGACGGTCATTTTCACCGATGACAGTGTCATGTCCAACTCGTCCGATACATTGCCCAGTTTGGCCGTATTGTTGTCGATCAGATACTTCAGGACGGCCCTCTCTTTATCGCTCAGGTTCAGATCATTGTTTTCAATTCCTTTCCTTTTTGTAACAAAATCGGGTTCGAACTTAAACGGAATGGTCACGGTCGTGTCGTTCTCGGTGAGTATGAAAGCATCCCTTCCATAGGCATCTACGATGGTCGGGACCCCATGTCCGCTCTTCTCCACGTAGCCCATGCGTGCGAAAGCATCGAAAAGGGCTCCGTTCACGGGTCTGCTCTTACCTTTGAAGAACTCCTCCTCGGATAGGTGATAGGGTCTAGTGCCGTACGAGAATATCTCTATACGATCGTCGTACACGAACACAGACGGCGGTAGGGAATCTCTCCATCTGTTATGCACGCAGGCGTTCGTCCAAGCCTCCCTCAGAGAGTCCATATCGAACAGGTCGATTTCCTTCCTGGGCCCTCCTGACAGCTCCACACGGGTATTCATGAATGAGGATATCCTGTCCAGCATCCTCTTCCAAGCGACAAGAATGCAGCAGTGCCCGAGGTCCTCGCGGGATGACATGCATTCTTTCCCCTTCCCCATGAAACGGACAATCTGCATGGAGTAATCGTTCTGGTCTGACAGGAGGTATGCTGTCATGTTGTATTTCCCGGTGGATGTCATCATGCCGCAGCTCTCATAGAATTCGGGTTCGTTACGGGGGTGGTATCCATGGGCGCTCATCAATGAAATCATCGATTCGAATGTGAGATCCTGATTATCGGAAGCCTGTTCCTTCAGCGGGTCGGTCTGTCTCGATTCAACGATGCGTATCAATATCTCTGGACTTAGTTTTTCGTCCGATGACAGGTTACGGATGTAGTATCTGTCCTTGTATGAATACGGCACCTCGTACGCCCTTGCCGATACTTCGACATAGTCCTTCCCGTCATCCGAAGTATGTTTGGTTATCGTTGCCAACAGTCTCGGCTGGATCGATGACCTGATGGCATTACGGAACTTTTCCAGAGTGCTTTTGCCTATGTCCATGCCGATGACATCGCCGTTGTCGTCGACACCGAAGAATACAGCCCCATGATTGTGTCTGTTGAGCATCGCAGTGAGTGATATCAGGCCCTCATCCAGTTGGCTTATGTTCCCTTTGAATTCCGTGTATTCGTCCTCGGCTCCCAGGTTGGCCATCATATCATTATGTGAATTGTATGTACATTATATAATTTTGACTAATCTTTGACTAGTCAATAACTGGTCAATAACTGGTCAATATGTCATTGGAATGGATCGAGGTTGGAAAGGGGCCGACGGTCGCCCATCGGCCCGTTCGTGATCTTTAGCGATGATACGGACCAAAGCCCGCAACATTCGATTCAAGATTGTTCCGGTTCCTTCTTGGCCTTTCTGCGTGCGGTACGGTTGTCCCATTTTGCGACGATATCCCTCGCATCGCGGTTGCCGTTCTCTGCGGCCATCCTCATGTAGTATCTGTATTTGCCGTCGGTATCCTGTTCGACTATGATGCCGTCTTTGTATAGCAGGGCGAGCCTGTACATGGCCGCTGCATCACCGAATTCCGCAGCGGAGGTGAGCAGTCTGAGGATCTCGTCGTTGTACTTGCCGTTCTCGTTCTTCTCGAGATACATCTCGGCGAGGATCGTACGCGGGCTTCCGCCCGATACGGCCGCTTTGGACAGCAGGTCCATCGCACCTTTGATGCTCTTCTTGAATCCCTTTCCGTCCCTGTACTTCTTGGCCAGGGTCGTCATGGACTGCGGATGGTTGCTGCGGGACATGGCCTTCAGCAGGTCGTTGGACAGGTTGATGTCCCCTCTGCGTGCCCTGAGCGTCTCCATCGCTATCTTCCTGGAATCGTTCACCATCGAACTCGAGTACCTCGCGAACCATTCCTTGGCCGCCTCGGGGTCTTTCTCGGTGCCCTCTCCAGCCGACAGCATTACCGCTACCTGGAACTGTGACTTGGGGTTGCCCACAGAGGCTCCCTTCATGTACCATTTGAACGCCTCCTCGTAGTTCCTCTCCATGTACTTTCCGTCGTAGTAGAGGTCGGCGAGGATCGCCATGGCCTTGGAGCTTCCGCGCTCACCTGCGGATGACAGGTACTTTATCGCCTTCTCCATGTCCCTCTCGGCACCCTTGCCGTCGCGGTACATCTGACCCAGGAGGAGATCGGCATCGACCCATCCCTTCTCGGATGCCTGGCACAGGTAATCGAACGCCTCCTGGAGTTCATCGGGTGTCAGGGCAGATTTGTACATGAGGTTACCGTAGTTGTACAGGTCGTAGGGGTATCCGGATTCGGTGAATCCCTTCATGATCTCCCTTAGCTCCTTGAGCTCGTCCAGGGTGTCCCCCTGCATGGTGGCGTACTTCCTGCGTGCCTCGTAGTTTCCGTTCTCGGCCGCTCCCTGATAGAGTTCCATGGCCTCCTCTGTCCTCCCTTCGGACATCCTTATGTCCGCAAGGTCGGACATGGCCATCGGGTGATCCCTCTTGGCGGCCTCCTGTAGCCAGAACAGGTACTGTTCCCTGTCCTTCTCCACTCCGTTGCCGTCGCGGTAGAACGTGGCCAATCTGTACTGGGCGGATGAGGATCCGCCGTGTGCCAGCGCAATGGTCTCGTCGAACGAATCGTTGATGGAACGCGAATACGCATCCACCACCTCATCCGCAGGTCCGTCCATCTTGATGGTGTGGTCGGAGATCCAGATCGCACGGTTGCAGGTGCGCTTGATAGTGTTCATGCTGTGCGATGTGAACAGCACGGTCTTCCCGCTGCGGACCAGGTCCTTCAGATGCTCCGATGCCTTGGAAGCGAATGCCATGTCACCGGTGCTCAACGCCTCATCCACAAGGAATATGTCCGCATCCACGTTGACCATGACGGAGAACGCCAGGCGGGATTTCATTCCCGACGAGTATGTCCTTACGGGGTTGTCTATGTAGACTCCGAGATCCGAGTACTCTATGATGCTGTCCAGATTTTCCAGGACCTTCTCCCTGGGAATGCCGTACAGCTCGCTCCTCAGGATGATGTTGTCCCTTCCGGACAGGTCCCCGTGGAATCCCATGCTGAGCTCCAGGATGCTTGCGACCTTACCGAAAACCTCGACTGTTCCCTCATCGGGCTCTATGATCTGCGATACAATCTTCAGGAATGTGGATTTACCGCATCCGTTGCGTCCCAGGATACCGAGGATGTCCCCTTTCCTCACCTCGAGGTTGATATTCTCGAACACAGGATATTCCGTTTTCTTCTTGAAGAACCTGGATTCGTTCTCCTCCGAGGCATCGATGATCTGATAGGACTTCTTCAGTCCCTTGACCCTTATCATCACTTCTTCGGACATCACAGCACCTCCGGGAACTTCTTCTCATAGCGGAAGAACACGGCCGCACCGAGCAGGAACATTCCCACGGCGAGCGCGACGCTGATCAGCAGGAACTCCACGTGCGGGAAGGTACCGTAGTAGAGGATATCGTGGAAGACCTCCACGAAGTATGTGAATGGGTTGTACCATACGATCAGCGACAGCAGTCCCTTCGCTTCGCTGGCAAGGAAGAACGTAGGCGTGATCCAAATGACCAGCCTCATGGCTATGGTCATGAAGTAACCAACATCCTTGATGAACACGGTTATCGTCGATACCAGGAAGGAACTGCCGGTTGCGAACAGCAGCATCAGTATCAGCTCCACCGGGAGCATCAGCATACCCCACCAGTTGACGTACTGTCCTGAAAGCAGGATGACTATGATGATGCAGACGTATGCGAACACCACTCCTAGGAAATCCGTCAGCACATTGGATATGACAACGATCTCCCTGGGGAATTTCATCTTCGTTATGTAATTGGCATTTGCCACGATCGCCCTTCCTCTCAGGCTCGCCGATATGAAGGTGACCGGGAACATTCCTGCAGCCAGATAGATCCAGAAGTCCTCCAGCGGACGGGGTCTGATGTATGTGAAAGTGATGGTCAGGACGGCGATCATCAGGACCGGATAGAGGATATGCCAGATGAACCCGACATAGGTGCTCTTGTAACGTCCTGCTGTGTTCCTTCTTGTCATCGCCAGTAGGATGACCCTGTTATCGTAAACGTCCTTGGCGGACTGGATAATTCTCGAGAATATGTTCATCGCCATCACACCTTCCTGAACAGTTTGAATATGGCGAAGAGGACCAGGATACAGATGATGATACCTATCAGATTCTCGTATGGGTATGGTCTCTCGCCGATGAATGTAATGTTTAGCTCCGTGGACTCGTTGTGCGTAGTTTCGGATATCGTGTAACCTTTGGGGACGGTGATGTTCAGGGTCACCTTGTCCACGGACGTTCCGATGGTAAGGGCATCATCTTCCAGCGTCACACCGTTGCTCCCTATGTACATCTCCGTCAGATTCGTGCTCCTCCAGAATGCGTATGTGTCCACGTAGCATTCGGAGTCCTCCGGGAATGTCACCTTCTTCAGATTGTGACAGTCGGAGAACGCGTTAGAGCCGATGGTCGTCAGGCTCACGGGGGCCGTGAACTCCTCGATTCCCGAGGATTCGAACGCCATCATCCCGATGACGTACAGGTTGTCCCCGAACTTCACCTCTTTGAGATTGACGCAGTCAATGAATGAGAGTATGCCTATTACCGAGATATCGGAGAGGTCGATCTCCTCCAGCGACCTGCACTGCGCGAAGGCGGAGTCCGGTATGGTTGTCAGTTCTCCCAGGTTCACCTTCTTAAGGTTGACGCATTCCTCGAATGCATCGGGAGCTATCGTGGTGACATCGTTCGGTATCGTGTATTCCGCTCCCTCCCTTCCGGCTGGATAGCAGAACAGTTTCTTCTGGTCGCCGGACTGGAACAGGACACCGTCCTCCGAGATGTACTTGGAGTTGTCGGATTCGATCTTCTTGAGATCGGTACATCCTCCGAAAGCGCTGTCGCCGATGTGGTCCACGCGTTCAGGGATCGTCAGTTCCTTCAGTCCGGTTTGTGCGAATGCGGATTCGCCTATCAGCGTGAGCTGCTCCGGGAGGTAGATATCGGTCAGTGATTTGCAGTGCGAGAATGCGAATGATGAGATGACGGCCAGGGTCTCGGGCAGCTCGTTGACCACTCCTTTTACGGTGACCGTCGACAATGAACTGCAGTCGTAGAATGCGTACATGTCGATGAGGATCAGACCGTCGTTGACCTTGATGGATTCGATGTTCGTGCATTTCTCGAACGCGGCCCTGCCTATCGATGCGAGGGATTCCGGTGTCTCCACCGATTTCGTCTGATATCCGCTGGGGCAGCGGATCAGTTCGCGCAGTTTGTAATCGTAGATGATGCCGTCGATGGATGTGAAATGGGGATTGGCCGGATCCACGTCGATCCTCTGTATGTTGATGCCGCTGAAGCTCTCCGCGTACAGTTCCTCGACGGTCACGGGCAGGGTCACGCTGATGACCTCCTCGGGTGAAAATGTCCCATACATCACGGCCGTAACGGTGTATGTCATGCCCTCATAGTCCACTTTGGAGGGTACGACCACATCGGTCACACCGCTGTCCTGGAGGTATTTCGAGACGGTGACGGTGTCATTTTCGATTACCTCATACTCCAGCACTCCGTCGTCGAAGTATTCGTAGCCGTCAGCAGAATCCGCGGGGACCGATATCAGAAGCACGGAGGCGATGACGACAAGCGGGAGTATTGCAAGATACGTTCTCATTGCTCCCGAATGTCCTTCCCCTTATTTTTACTATCATGGGCGCGTGCGGATTAGAAAGAGTGGGGCTCATCCTTCGTATTCATCCTTGAAAAGGGGGCACATGTGCCTGTACACGCACCAGTTGCAGAGGGCCGATCTGCAGGGGCTCCAATCCTTGCAGGACTCTATCTCCTCTATCTCCCTTACCACTTTGTCGACCGTCCTCTCCAGCTCGAAGTTGGTCCTCTCTGATTCGACGGCCCTGTCGAATTTCAGCATGTGCCAGACGAGCTTGACCTTCTTGCTCCTGCCGTATTTCTCCCTTACCCATGCGGCGTACATCGCGAGCTGTCTGTCGGTATCCGCATCGTATTGGGACTTCATCCTGTTCCCGGTCTTGTAGTCTATCACGTAGAAGGTATCACCCCTGAAGGCGAACCTGTCCATCCTGACGGACCATGTGTTGCCGTCGGGCAGCAGGAGTTTTTCGTCGGTCTCGATCCCGGCGGTGGCGTACTGGTCGAACGGATGATACCTTTCGTAGTACAGGGATATGCAAAGGATTCCATCGTCATGGTGCTGGAAATCGTCCTTCGTGGAGGAGTTGATGATCCCGTCGTGCCATTTGGAATCCCAGGACTCGTTGTAGAACTGGATCAGTTCCTCCAATGTGTCGAGCTTATCGTCCTCCAGGTCCCTGTACAGCTTCTCGAGGGTCTCGTGGACCCTGGAGCCCAGGAAGGCCTCGATCGTCTCGTACGGGGATTCGTATCCCTGGTTGTAATGGAGGTCGTAGGCGAACCTGCAGTTCTCGTACTGTGAGAGCTTGGAGTTGGAGTAGTTTGTCACAGTAGGGAGATGGTCTGATGATTATAATAACTGCTGGCTGTTATCTTTGTCATGACGTGGCAGCTTGTGTATATTGAACTTTGAAAAACTGTTCTAAGAGGGATCGCAGTATTGTTAGAGAATTGATTTGAAATATATTTATATAAATATATTATATATCTAATTTTGATGACGGGAGCTGCTCCAGAATCCGAATCAGTCGAATATAAGAGAAGTCTGAGTGAACTCAATGAAGGCATACTATCACTCACGGCCATGCTGAACAAGAACGGTCATGGTACAGTCTATTTTGGTATGGACGATGACGGGAAAGCGGTCGGAGTGGATATTAGGAAAGACACGCTAAAGAACATTACCAGTATGGTATTCGACAGTACCGATCCTCATCTGATACCGTCCGTGGAGATGATAAGGGTCGACGATAAGGATTTGATAAAGGTGCATGTGGAAGGGAACAACCGTCCCTATGCATACAAGGGCATCATCTATGTCCGTGCAGGAGAGGAGGATCGTAAGGCACCGATGGATGAGGTCAGGCGCATGTTCATATCATCCGGGGATCTCCTGATACAGATCTTGGCCATGAACCAGGATCTCACCTTCAACGGGATCAACGGTATGCTGAGAGCGGCCGGGAAACATGTGTCTGACAATCGCATGATGGAATCAGCCTGCGACCTTAGGAACGAGCAGGGGAATTACAACATACAGGCACATCTGCTGTCTGATCAGAACGATGCGCAGGTCATAGTCACGATATTCAGAGGCATCGACCGTACGGAGTTCTCGAAGCGCAGGGCCTTCTCCGGGCGCAGCCTGGTGGAGATAGCTGGCATGGTGATAGACTATGTGGATTCTCTGAACGAGGTCGGCGTGAAGGTCGACGCCGGGGGCCGTAAGGATACTCCACTGTTCGACATTGATGCTTTCAAGGAGGCCTGGATAAACGCATGTGTGCACAACTCATGGATCCAGGGGACGCCTCCCTTTGTACAGATGTTCGATGATCGTCTGGAGATATGCTCGTTCGGCGGGATACCGTATTGGCTCTCGGAGGAGGATTTCTACAACGGTGTGAGCCGTCCCGTTAACGAATCCCTGATGAAGGTGTTCCTGATGTGCAATCTATCAGAGCATACCGGTCACGGAGTGCCGGAGATCGTAAAGGTCTACGGCAGGGAGAGCTTCGACATAACAGATGGGATGGTCAGGGTGACCATGAGGTTCTCGGGCGAGCGCAGCGTGGTAAGGATGAGGGGTATGCAGGATCAATTCAAAGGCCGCGGATTGAACGATTACGAGATGAGAATCGTGAAGGCGATAGCGGACGATCCGGACTGCACCATAGACTCGATCGCTGAGAGTTCAGGGCTGAAGAGACCGACGGTCGGGAGATATGTCGGTCTGCTGCAGGAGAAGGGAATAATCAGGCGCGAAGGCTCCAAGAAGACCGGCCGGTGGGTGGTCCTGCCCGATATTCCGACTCAATGAAGCGATCAACGATATGGCATGCGTCACACCGAAAACAGTGGTACTTCCATTTGTGGGAGCAATCGTGGTCGGAGCTGTGCCGCGTTCTGAGATGGTCTTGAATTACCCCTCTGTGCACATCCCTTGTCAAGTTGACCCGCAATATGCATTCTTATATTATGCCAGATGCAAAGGACATTCATGGCGGGGCGCACCTTCAGATCAGGAGATCCTAAGAATAGACCTTACAAGCAACTCGATGCGGATTTCAAAAGAGCCGTTCACAATACGGACATACTCTCGAACGTCATCGGAGAACTCGTATCCGAGCTCAATGGCATGGATATTGAGCACATCAAGAGATGCATCTCTCCGGACAACCTGACGAGAGTGCCCGGATTGGAGACCGAGATGCATAACGATAGCGACGAGTATGTGATCATGGACAACCTCTTCAGTGTCACAATACCCGGAGAGAAGAGGATAGACATCATAATCAACATAGAAGCGCAAGGCGATTCCGAACCCGGATACCCGCTCATCAACAGAGCGCTATACTATGCATCAGGCATTATCTTCAACCAAAAGGGGCCGGTGTTTAGTGGGAGCCACTACGAGGACCTTAGGAAGACATATTCTATATGGTTCATTCTTCAGCCCAGGAAGGGGGAGGGAAATTCCATTGTCAGGTATCCTCTGGTGAGGACCTCTGGCCTTAAAAAGGACTATGGTCGCTCGGAGGATTGCAACCTCTTGGAGATCATCATTGTGAATCTCGGAGGTTCCCAGGATGCACCGAACAGAGCGTTCCGCATGTTCAACGATATATTCCTGTCCAAATCCAGGGGAGAGGAATACAGAAACCGCTTGAGAGACAGCTATAATATCGAGGTAGACGATACTACTTTACAAAGCTTGGAGAGGATCGGAATGAGTCTTGGCGAAGAGATCGTGAACTTCCAGAGAAGGGAAGGGTATAGGTCTGGGTTTGAAGAAGGTCGTGAAGAAGGTTATGAGCAAGGCTATGAAGAAGCTTCCAGATCTGTGACGTCCCAGAAAGAAGCTGCGGTCATAATCAATCTCATGGCCGAATTGGGGCTGTCTAGGGAAAAAGCAATGGAAATCGCCGAAGTATCCGATGAGAACAGGGAAGAGGTCAACAGGATCGTTGACGAGAGACTCTCATCGAACTGAAGAGGGAATCCGATCCTTCCTGCAGACTGAAGTTCAGATATTAGGGGTGTCACAGGGCGATTGTGGCTGGGAGTCGATGTCGCGCGCACCTGAGAAGGTCCTGAACTGCTTCCTTGTGTACTGGAATCATCTCATCCGATGGAATCGTCACAAACAAAATCTACAAATCCGGGCACATTTTCTGTCAAGTTGACCCGCAACATGCATGCTTATATTCTGTCTGATCCGAAGGGCACCTATGACGGAACGTATCTTCGGATCGGAAGATCTCGGAAAGAGATTCAACAAGCAGCTCGATGCTGATTTCAAAAGGGCCGTTCACAATACGGACATCCTCTCTAACGTCGTCGGAGAACTCGTATCCGAACTCAACGGCATGGATATCGAGCACATCAAGAGATGCATCTCTCCGGATTATCTTCCAAGGACTTCGGGATTGGAAACGGAGATGCACAACGATAGCGACGAGTATGTGATCATGGACAATCTGTTCAGTATTACCATACCCGGTGAGAAGAAGATCGACATAATGATAAACATCGAAGCGCAGGGCGATTCCGAACCCGGATACCCGCTCCTCAACAGAGCGCTATACTATGCATCAGGTATTATCTTCAACCAGAAGGGGTCCGTGTTCAGAGGAAGCCACTATGAGGGTCTCAGGAAAACGTACTCCATATGGTTCATCCTGCAACCCAGGAAGGGTGAGGAGAATTCCCTGGTCAGATATCCTCTGGTGAAGATGGCTGGTCCCGATATGAACACGGGCCATCCTGAGGACTGCAACCTCTTGGAGATCATCATTGTGAATCTCGGAGGTTCCCAGGATGCACCGAACAGAGCGTTCCGCATGTTCAACGATATCTTTCTGTCCGGATTCAAAGGGGAGGAATACAGAAACCGCTTGAGAGAGAGTTATAATATCGATGTAGACGATACTACTTTGGAAAGTTTGGAGAGGATCGGAATGAGTCTGGGCGAAGAGATCGTGAACTTCCAGAGAAGGCAGGGATATAGGGAAGCTCGCGCCGAAATGATTAGAGACAAAGCAGATATCATAATCAATCTCATGTCCGAATTGGGGCTATCCAGGGAAGATGCGATGAAACTCACCAATGTATCCGATGATAACAGGGAAGAGGTCAATAGGATCGTCGATGAGAGACTCTCAGCGAACTGAGAGGATCCGGGAACGAACGATAAGTTTGTTGTCATTCGGCATTCTGTTCAATGCCCCCTTTCGGGGGCAAATGGATCATTCCTGATCCTTGTTCAGGTCGGCGAACTTCTTCGCCATGGTGGGATTGCCCCTGGTGAGCTTCTTGATGCTGAGATCCTGTGCCTTATCGTTGGCGAGCCTGAGGTTGTTCTGGGAGCTCAGCAGGTTGTCCTTCACCTTCTGGAGATGGGTTATGGTCTTGTCTATCTCCTCTATAGCGGTGGTGAACTTGTCGCTCGCGATGCGGTAGTTCCTCTCGAAACCGTCCTTGAAAGAGTTCATCTTTTCCTCGAAATTGGTGATGTCGATGTTCTGATCTCTGACCAGTGCCAGTTCCTGCCTGTATTCCAGCGAGTTCCTGGATGCGTTCCTCAGCAGGGTTATCATCGGTATGAAGAACTGCGGCCTTATGACGTACATCTTGGGATACCTGTATGAGACGTCCACGATCCCGGTGTTGTACAGTTCGTTATCCGGTTCCAGCATCGTCACCAGGACGGCATATTCGCAGCCCTTCTCGTTGCGGTCCTTGTCCAGCTCCTTGAAGAAGTCCTCGTTGCGGTGCTTTGTGGCGGTCTGATCGGCCTCGTTCTTCATCTCGAACATTATGCTGATGTATTCCACACCGTCCTCCGAGTCCCTGAAGATGAAGTCACCCTTGGATCCCGAACCGGATATCTGATTGTCCTTCTCGAAGTAGGCGTTCTGGAATGCCGTGGGGCGGAGCTTGTTGAACTCGTTCATGCAGTAGACCTCGAGGGATTCCCCGATCATCTTGGTGCTCTGCTTGGCTTTGAAGTCCTTGTAGAATTGGACCTCCTCATCCTTGGCCCTGAGCTGCAGCTCGTACTGGCTCTTGATGTTCTCCTGTTCCATTTTGTTGGAGAACTCGTTCTGTTCGATCCTCGACTTGAGGTTGGCGATCTCCAGGTCCTTTGAGTTGATGGCCTCAATCTTCTTGTTCTCCGCTTCGGTGAGAGCAAGCATCTTCTCGCTGTCCCAGTTGGACTGCTTGGCCTTGAGTTCCGTTATCTCAGCTTCCTTCTGCCTTATGGTGCTCTCCTTCGCCTCTTCCGCCTTCTTGACGGCCATGTCCATCTCCAGGTCGAACTTCTCGATCTTGGATCTGAGATCGTTGATCTCGGATTCCTTCTGGAGGATCGTGCTGTCCTTCTCCTTCTGCGCCTCCTTCACGGCGAGGTCCTTCTCCAATTGGAACTTGTCGATCTGAGCCTTGAGCCTGGATATCTCCTCTTCCTTGGAGTTCAGTTCCCCGGTCAGCTGCTCCTTCGTCCTGTTGAGGATGTCGGTGTGCTTCGCCTCCTCCTCGGCCTTCGTGAGGGATATGGCGTCGGCCTTCTCCTTCTCGTAATGCTGCACGCGGTACTCCATCTCCTTGGAGAACTCCTTGTCGCGCACCTGGCTGACGATCTTACCGTAATCTGACTCGTCTATCTGGAACACCTTTCCGCACTGGGGGCATTTGATCTCGGACATGAGCCATACTCTACGTGCACGGATAATAAACTTGCAGGTGCTTTGTGACTGTGTTTTGTATCCCGATTGTTCCGGCTAGTACCTCTTGAATCTTAAAACTCATATTATCTCTGGATAAAGATGTCTGAGTTTCACGCGCGCGTCGTGGGTTGTGAACTGCCAGTTCACTCCTCTTTGCGATTCATTGCGTTGATGATACCAGGACCTCATTTCTTCATTGAGATCCTCCAGATTATCTATCCTGCGTTTGTTAAGGCACTGGTTCGAAAGGGCCGAGAGCTCTATCTCAGCGATGTCCAGCCAGCTACCGTGCTTCGGAGTGTGATGTATCTCGAGCTTCTGCATGATCCTAAAGGCTTCTTCAGGAGGGAACGTCTCATACAACGAAGTGATGTTGTGAGTATTCAGATTGTCCATGACAAGAACTACCCTCTCCGCATCCGGATAGTCCTCATCGACCAGTTTCTTCACCTGATTGGCCCAATCTACCTTGCGCCTTTGCGGCAGGGCCTCGGCCCTGCGCCAGCCGGCCAACGGTTCTGTGCCAGCCGGCCAACGGTTCTGTGAATAAGAAGATGGAACACGTTCCGTTGCGTATGTACCTTTCATCTTGCAGACGTACGCCATCCGATTGGCGTACGATCTCTGGATTGCTCTCACCTAAAAGTTGGAGTGGTTTCTCATCCATACAGATTACAGGCCTGGAGGCATCGAATGGTCTTGAGTAGACTTCGAGGACATCTTCCATATGGGCGACGAAATCAGAATCATGCTTCTTCGTTATACACCAGCACTTCTTGAGGTACGGTTTGAATTTGCTTTTTTTAAAATGTTCCCGACGGAATGGTCGGAGATGGAATCGATATAGCCCAGCTCTACTGCCTTATTGGCCAGTAGTTTGAGGGTCCATCTGGCATAACCCTTTGGTGGGTCTTGGCAACTGAGTGCGATAATATGAGCCTCGACTTCACCCGTTATCTTGACTTCGCGTGGCGGTGTCAAGCGAACCTTCCTCATCAAGAAGTTATCCACCCCGAGGTTCAGATAGTCCCGCTTGATGTTTGAGATTGCAGTGGGGTGGATCCCGAATGTAGAAGCCGCTTGATTACATGCAAGCGGCTTGTCTCCATTCTTATCCAGAGCTAATATTACATTAGCACGCCTAACGATCATGTTGGGGTTGTTTCCTTTGGAAGTGAAATCCCTGAGTTTGGTCCTTTCTTCATCGTTCAGGTATATGTCCAATCTTTGATATCCTCTAGTCATAGAATGCCTCCAGTTTTAGCTTCTTCTATTTAAAACAAGTATGCATTCTTTATATATAAATATGAGTTTTAAATTTCATATAATGAGATGTGAAGATGAACTTGATGAATTCGATCGATTGAAGTTTAAATATGAGTTTTAAGATTCAAGAGGTAGTAGGGCGTACTAGACATGCATTTCCGCAGAATCTATTGTGTTGGTTGTGGTGTTAATTTATCTCACAAAATACTCAAACAGATCGAATCTCACTTCTTCCCTAAGCTTGTATCTGATTTTTACCGGAGTCTCATCATTAACAAACGATTCGAAATCCATCTTTCCAAGGTAATAGAATTCTTTGGAGCCCTCATTATCCTTATTCTTGCGCACGAAGAGATGAATGACCGTTCTATTCTTCTTATGATCCCTCACTCTGACCATATTCTTGCTATCCTTGTTCTCCATCGATTTGGATAGAGCGATCAGAGTATTCCTGTTTTCAAAATGATCTTCATATCTCTGTGATTCAACAACCTTCTCTCCCTTCACATAATTGATGAAGACACAGAATGTATTCGTTTTCTGATCGTATTTGTATCCGCCGATGTTGATAGCATTGATATTATGGTCCCAGTTCATGAATCTGCACGCATCTTCGTACGTGTACATCTGATTCAAAACGAAGTTCGTATCGTCATATGTATCTTTGAACTTGCGATTGTGATTATCCTTTGATAACTCAAGTAATTCACTCACAGACCGATGGTAGAACTCAGTTGTTTTTGAGAAGTAATTCTCATCTGTCTTTCCTTCTTTATCAAGGATGATCGGAGAGTTCTTGAAGAACGATCCGTTGAATACAGAGAGGATGTTATCTTTCGCATTTTCATCCAGGTTTTCATGCCTATCCAGAAGAGTTTGATATGGATGTGGATCGTGAGATTCTATAATCTCTAGCAGCTCAATTTCTAGACCACGTTTCCCCGGTGCAATGATCTTGGAAATGAATGCAATCAGTTTCTCTTCATATTCACTAAGGAACAATTCATTGCAATCCTTGTCTTTGGCTTTCAAGAAACTGTAATAGGATCCGAATTTGTTCAAGATCTTCAGTGGATCGATTGAACCGTACTGATTGAATTCGATCAGTTTCGGAACCCTTCCAAGTTTCATTTTCAGATTGTTGTAAGCTTCTACAATGATCTTCGTGTTGTTGAAATCTGATTTGTCTATCGATTCGTAAATCTTTTGCTTAGAGATCTCATCGAAACTGATCGTAGAGTTCCCAGGAATAATCGTGTCTCCAACTGAAACGAACTTTCTTGTCTCTGATTTATTGTAACTATGATCATCAGATAACGCAAGTGGGATGTTGTAGTTCTTTTCGTAGTTTCCAATGAAGTCAAGCACTACAACATATGGCTTGTCCTTGTGAATTCTCAATCCACGTCCTAGCTGCTGAATGTAGACAATGGGTGATTGAGTAGGTCTCAGCATGACGACCTGGTTGATAGAAGGTATGTCCACACCTTCGTTGAAGAGATCTGCAGTGAAGATGTAGTCCAATGCGTATTCCGAATCGTCTGATTCGAGTCTTTCTATGCATTCGTTCACATAGTTCGGGTTTTGTGCCCCGGATACCCAAACGGTACGATATCCATGTCTGTTGAATTGTGTGGAGTAATCCTCTGCCTCTTTGAGATTCCTGCAGAACACTACTCCTTTCAATCTTCCGTCACAGTGTCCATAGAATTCTGCGTTCTGGATCACATGTTCGATTCTTTGTTCTTCTTCGATCTTGGAGAATACAGTCTTTTCGTCGTATGATTTTTCTCCAATCTCTATGTCAGCAACTCCGAAATAATGGAATGGGCAGATCAGTTTGTATTCCATCGCTTCTTTCAAACGGATATCATAAGCTATGTTGTAATTGAAGTACCTGTAGATGTCGTATCCATCTGTCCTATCCGGTGTTGCAGTCATTCCCATTAGGAACTTCGGTGTGAAGTGATTCAGTATCTTCTGATATGTTGCTGCACCAATGTGGTGGACCTCATCGATCAAGATGTAATCGAATTGATCCCGGGGGATCTTTTCAAGAACTTCATCGGTCAGAGAAACGTTGGTCGTGAATAGACAATCCGCGTCGAGGTTGTTTCTTTTCGGATCGTATCTTTCGATCTTTGCTGATGGTCCGAACACCGCTCTGAAGCTTTCCATGGATTTGTTCAAAATGGGGTTCCTGTGAACGATGTAGAGCATCCTTCCGCCATAGCTCAGTGCGTCAAAGGCTGATAGATACGTTTTCCCGCTTCCTGTGGCCGAAATGACCAATGCCCTGTCTTCTCCCTTGTCACGTATCTCTTTGAGGCTCTGAAGGGCCTCTGCTTGCATCTTATTGGGAGATATTATATGTGGCTTGCTATCCAATGGATGAACGATGTGTTTAGAGAGTTCAGCTCTCAGTTTCTTCTCGTTGTAGTAGATCTCTGAGTATTGATTGATCCAGTCTTCTGTGATCTTTGTGGAGTATTCGAAGATGTGAGTGAACTCGTCGATGATTGCGGATACTACTTCTCCCGAATCCTTTGAATTGAATTTCAGATTCCATTCACCGTTGGAACAAAGTGCATTGTTCGTAAGATTGCTGCTTCCGATTATGATATCGTATGTTCCGTTCTTCTCGAATATGTAGCACTTGGAGTGCATCTTCATCTGATCTTCAGTGACGATTCTTAATTCAATGTTAGGGAAGCTCATCAGTTTTCTGAGAGCCTTTGGTTGTGTGAAGTTTTGATATTGGGATGCAAGGATTTTACCTTTGATGTCGTGATCTTTCAGATATTTGAATTCAGAAAGAAGTGCGTTGATTCCATCGTCCGTGACGAATGCGACTGAGAACATGAACTGGTCGCAATCGGTCATCTCTTGTTTGAGAGATGTGATGATCTTCTCGCCACGTTTTGGATTGTTTGTCAGGAATTTCGGAATGTAATCTGAATCCGCATCGATGGAGGAATCTAGAAATCCATGGATCAACCCTTTTTCAAGGAATTCATCTTGCAAAGTATTCCTCCAGTTTTTTCACGACCAGTTTGTCAGCCTCAGCCCAATTGACAGAAAATAACTCCTCTAATGTATGCCATTGGGAATCTACATGTTCAGTCAGAGTGTAGTCTATTTCATCGACATATATCAGGAAAGAATGCATCAAGATATGGAAGTCCGGATAATCATACTCTGTATCGCATAGATGCACTATTTTCTGATTCGAGACGTCTATTTTCAGCTCCTCTGATAGTTCTCTGACGATTGTATCTTGTGGATCCTCTCCTTTCTCTACTTTACCTCCAGGAAATTCCCATTTGTTCGAAATATAGGGGTATTTAGCAGACCCCTTTTGGAAGCATAGGAACTTGGAGTCGCGTATGAAGATTCCTGCGGATACTTCGACCATTAGTTTGAGAATAGAGGTTCATAGATTTTAGAAGTGTGATTATACAGATTATTTGAACCATGAATTATAGACTCGGGATAGTGTTCCTGTTGATGTTTTGATTGAATGCCGATAGTGCTTTCAATCCGATTAAATACTCTGTTCCCGATGAATCCTGCATGATCATCTACGAAGGTTCCTGCCGCCGGTTCATTGAGCAGAGCCTGTGGTCCGATATCAAGATCGGAGAGGTGATCAGCGACAGTTTCAACGATTATCATATCCACTCCGGGGAGTCCGAGGTCAATTCCTGGAACAATTCCCTTCCGGCACTCGCATACGTTCTGAACAAGAGCGATGTCCCGGATGATGCCGAGATCGGTATCGAATACAACATCCGCGGCAACAGGCACAGGATAGACGCCTTGATATGCGGCAGGGATGATGACGGATTCGAATCAGCGGTAGTGGTAGAGCTCAAACAGTGGAGCAACGTCCAGAGGACCGACAAGCCGTACTATGTGCACACCCTGGGAGGGGGCGGAGAGGACGATTACTGGCATCCTTCCTATCAGGCCGCAAATTACGTTGGGATGATAGAGAACTTCTACGCATATGTCCAGGACACCCCCGTGAGGTTCAAGGCATGTTCCTATCTTCACAACATGGATGCCGCGAACCGTCAGATCTTAGGGGATTCCATGCTCTATCCTCAGGTGGAGTACAGTCCGGTGTTCCTCAAAGGTGACGAGGATGCCCTCGCAGATTTCATCGGCCATTTCATAAAGGGTTCCTGCAAGGATCTGCTGTTCAGGATTGACCACAGTTCCATCAGACCATCACCAAAGCTCTCCGACATGCTCAGCGAGGCTCTCAGGGGCCAGGATTTCTTCTCCTACAGCGACGAGCAGGCCGATGCCGTATCGAGCATCGTGCAGATAGCCAGGGACAGCGCAAAGTACGGTGAGAAGAGGACGGTCATCATCAGGGGCAGTCCCGGTACCGGGAAGTCCATAGTGGCCATCAATGTACTGGGTCAGCTGGTCGCTCCCAGGAATGGCGAGAAACCGCTGAGTGCCGCATATTTCACAAGCAACAGCGCTCCGCGTATGCTCTATCAGAAGAAACTGATCGACGAGGATCACAGGAAGAACGCGATTTCCAACCTCTTCAAGCACCCTCTAGCCCTCAGCGGGGCTCCGTCCAACGCTCTGGCATGCTCCCTTTTCGACGAGGCCCACCGCATGTACGATTGGAAGGGCGGGACTGGGCTCAAGAAGGGGATCAATCTTGTAGAGAAGTGTATCAACGCATCCAAGGTCTCGGTGTTCTTCATCGACGAGGATCAGGCCGTCACAACACATGATTATGCGACCATAGACAGGATAAGGGAGATCGCCGACAGATGCAATTCCAGGGTCATCGACGGACCCACGCTGAAGACTCAGTTCCGTGTTCTCGGAGGGACAGAATATCTTGAGTTCGTAAGGTCTCTGCTCCGTTATCCAGATTCCGGTGATTTCAGGAACGATTTCGGAGGATACGATCTCCGTATATTCAATCGTGCTGCCGATATGAGGGAAGAGCTCAGGAAGATGGATCTCCAATACGGAGATTCCCGTATGGTGGCCGGTTATACCTACGAGTGGATCACCAAGAAGGATTACGGCTGCGGATACGACATAGTTCTCGACGATGGGGAATTCCAGGCCAAATGGAACATGTCCAAGAATGATTATTCGTGGCTGTACGACAAGGATTCGTTCGAGGATGTCGGCTGCATCCATACCTGCCAGGGTCTCGATATGCAGTACTGCGGAGTCATAATCGGAAAGGACCTACGTTTCGAGAACGAAGAGCTAATCTTCGATCCTTCCAAGAATGCCAAGAGCGATAAGAGTTCAGGCATCAGGACATGCAAGGACAGGAAGCAGGTGGAGACTCTGATCCGGAACACCTACAATGTACTCCTGACAAGGGGAATGAGGGGTACGTTCATCTACTGTGAGGACAAGGGTCTGAGGGAACACATCAGAGAGATGCTGAAGTCAGATTCAGATAGTCTGGCACATGACTGATTTTCCGTTTTAATCACAACAATTACAAAGATAACATCCAGATGTTATTATACTCCCAATGCCATCTCAAATCACCAAAAGATAGGAGATGGAAGACATGGAAAGAACCATCAGGATGAAAGGTAGAGCGACCGTCACCGCCCCCTCGGATATCACCGTGATATCCTTGAACATATCCGGCAAGGAGGAGAGCTTCTCCGATGCCATAGAGGCTATGAGCAAAGCAACCGGAGGGCTCAAGGACCTCATAGCCTCCGCAGGCATAGAGCGCAGCTCCGTGAAGACCTCCGACCTCAGAGTCGAACAATCCTTCCGGAAGGTCAAGATCGGTACCGATAGGAACGGATACGACAAGTTCAAGGAAGTGGAGGACGGATTCTCGTACTATCAAAGGGTCCACTTCGAGTTCCCCACTAACGACAAGGTATTATCGGAAGTGATCTACAAGATCAGCTCCGGCGGCGTCACCCCGAGGATCAGCTTCTCCTTCAGGAACAGCGATCCCGAAGGGATGAAGAACAAGGCCTTAGCAGAAGCATGCAGGCATGCCAAGGAGGAGGCGGAGACCATAGTCTCATCCGTTGGTTCCAAACTAGGCAGACTGCTGTCCGTCGACCGCAACTTCAGCACCTACAGCGATTACGACGACGGGCGCGGATACGACATGCCCCTGAGTGCGAAATGCATGGCCGCACCGATCGACATCGATCCCGAGGATTACTCCGTGGACCAATCCGTGGAGATGGTCTGGGAGATAACGGACTGAAAAGACCACAACATCAGCGGAGCGTATATCATCAACCTGTCCGATGACCTTTCATGGACAAGGCTCCGCTGATGGAATTCATCCGCCAAATGGACCACAGGCACACCGTGGAGATGATCGAGGACATGATGGTCCTCCTATCCGACGAACAGCTGAACGAATGCGTACGCAGGTCATTCAAGGGGATATGCGAGGAGAACAGCGATGTTGAGTTTTCGATACATAGCGTCATCGAGAATCTGTGGTTCGATATCGCAAATTCCTATTACGATGATGAGGACGAACCCTCTTTAGAGGATATGGTGCCTTTGATCAAGGACAGGTTCGATTTCGTGAAGGCCATGGCAGAGGCGGGCATGGATGCGGAGGCTGTAGAATTCTGTAAGCGCATAGCGGACGGGATGGATCGTGTGTCCTCGGATCCGAGATACAATGGTGTTGGGGAGATCCTGCTTCCACAGAGGGACGAGTTATTGGATCTTATCGAGAAGGGAGAATGTGAGGAATGGTTCTCCCAATGAGGGTTTCAAGAGGGTCATAAAAGCCCTCGAAAGAACGTCCCGCAAAACGGTAATTTCGAGACCCGGAAAAATCGATTTTCGGGCCTGATTTCGAGCACCCCGAAAAACGCCTTATTTTTGAGCGAAAATTTCAATCGGCCAGCATCGAAAAATCACCACTTTTTTAACGACCCGTTTATGGGGTGTTTTCCGGGTGTTTTTCCGCCTTATTTTTAGGAAAGTTTTCACCCTTTTTATGACCCCCTTCCGATCGTGATTCCGGGCTGTACTTACCATTGTTTTTCGACTCTATGGGAACGGCCGCAGAGATACCCTCACCCTCTGTCCATCTTCACAGATTGCCACTCCGCATCCTGCACTTCGAGGACGTTGGTAGCGAGTATCCTTGCAAGGTTGCTCGCCGCCTCGGGAGGTAGCTTCACGGTGAAGTGCACATCGACGAGTATGGATTTCTTGTTGTCCGATATGGACCTGTTCACGGTCATGCTCTCAAGAGGTATCTGCATATGATCATCTCCTTCGCGGGACGGTGTCCCGGTCGCATGACATAATACTGCTTGGGGATATAATAACTTTAAACTGTTATTTACGTAACCTCTGTTATCGTATGGTCCGTGGAAGACCCCTTAGGATTCAAGGCTCCGGAAGAATGTAAAAGGATGAAGGAGGGGGGTATAACCCTCCTCGGTTTTCAGAAGATCTTAACCTTCTCGTTAGAAACGTTGCAGTACTCTGCGGATCCGCCTTCGAGGGTGAAGAATCCGAGGGTCCATCCCATCTGCTTGTACATCGCAACGAGGTCGGGCATGACCTTCTCGACGAACTGCATGAGCCTGGGGTCGTCGCTGAATGTGGCCTTTCCGTCCCAGCGGATGAAGTCAGCACCGATCGATGCGAGGATCTCGCACTTGGGGTTGGCCTGGAGCTGCTTGTAGACGTCCTTGAATGTTCCGACTCCGAAGTAGATCTTTCCGTCAAGGGGGATCTTGAGTCCGAGGACCCTCATCCTGGGCTGGTCGCCGTAGGTGGTCGCAAGGGTGAAGGATCCGGCGTTCTCGAGGAATCCGTTGATGTACTGCATGGGGGTGATCTCGATCTTGAGGGGCTCGATGAGCTGCTTGATCCACTCCTTCTCCTTCTCGGAGACGTCCCTGTCGATGGAGCAGACGAGGAGACAGAGCATGACGATGTCGTCCTTGATCTCGTCGTTCACGAGTCCGATGATGTCGACCATCTTGTCGATGACGTTCTTGAGCGTGTCGGGCCTGTTGAGTCCCATGGAGTTGAACATCTTGACCGCGTCGTTGTATGTGACGGACTTTCCGGCGATGTGATCGAACATGGGCTTGAGGAGCTTGAATTCGTCCTTTGCGAGGTTTCCGTCCGCAGCCGCGGCGGCAAGGATGAACTCCATGTATGCGGCTACTCCGTCCTTTCCGTCGAAGGTCAGCGCGGAGAGTTTCGAGATGACATCCACGGATTTCTGGTTGAACAGCTGTGCGAACTGCTCGCGATCCATTGTCTCGAGCTTCTGGCAGAGTGTATCGAATTTACTCATGAGCGACGGAATTGAAGTCTTGTTTTTAACTATTGTCCATGATGGTCGGAATGATTGGAAGGTGTGATGTATTCACACCAATCCTGAACGGGGTGTCTGGGGTGATAGTATAAATCATCTAGACGTATTGTCGGCGTTAATTGCCTGATGGCACTAAGGTGAAGATAGGTGGACACCGCAGCTTTGATAGTACTGATATTCGAATCATTATTGTTCTTGGCATTGCTGACAGCAATATAATACCCTCTGAGGAAAGGGGAGTACAGGGTAATACGCACTGCGGTATTCATTATGAAGCTCTTCCTGATCCCCTTGTCCGCACTCCTGTGAATGAGTATACCTACACCGATCCCTTACGTGCACAGCACCCTCATGTGCGCCCTGTACATCGCGTTGATCGGCGATGTGCTGGCAAGCATCATCGAATACGTCGTCCGCAGGGTGAAGACCATGGATGACGAGGGCAGCGAGGAGCGCCACATATTCAACTACAGGATCGGCGCACCCATGGCCCTGTTGCTGTGCGTCGCAGTATTGGCATCAGGAGTTGCCAATGCAGAGAACGTCATTGTCGACGAACACGAATGGCAGGTCGACGGTCTTGAACAATCACACACATTCGCTTTCGCTTCCGACCTTCACTCCGGCGATTCCCTCACCATGGGAGAGCTCAGGAGCTTCGTCGAACAGGTCAACGGATCCAAGGCCGAGTTCCTGATCCTGGGAGGGGACACGACCGATGAGCTGACATCATACAATGACATGGTCGAGACGTTCAACATCCTGTCCACCGTCAAGGTCCCTGTGTACTACGTATATGGGAACCACGACAGGCAGCCCAGTGCGGATTACATCGGAGGACGTACTTATACAGACGAGCAGCTCAGGGATGCGATCGAGTCCGCTGGCATAACGATCCTGTCCGACGAATTCGTCAAGGTGGCTGATGATCTCGTTCTCCTCGGAAGGGAGGACCTGAGCATCGATGCAAGGAAGGACTGGAAGGATCTGGAGAACCCGTACGATGGTGTGACTCTCATCGTCGCCGACCATCAGCCCTATGATGATAAGCAGTTGGAGGTCGAGGAATCCGCATTGCAGCTCTCCGGGCACACCCATGCCGGACAGGCATGGCCCCTGCAGTTCATCTACAGTACGTTAGCGCATCTCTGTGTGTTGGGAGAGTACGAGCACCCCCACACGCACCTCTATGTATCGCCCGGTGTCGGCGGATGGTCGCCGTCCTTCCGCAGCGAGGGACACAGTGGATGGGAACTCATCACGTTGACCCCTTGAAGGGTACAAATCCGAATTCAGAGGGATGGCAGGAATGGCCTTCCTCTGGATTCTTTTTCATTCAATACCAGTACGGTATCTGGCGTTCGGTATCGTACCATACATCCAAATATCGTATATACTCACGACGCGGTCTCATCACTCATGGGAAAATACGTTATCACCAAGACATCCAACGAAGGATACAAGTTCAACCTGATTGCCAACAACCACGAGGTCATCGGTACATCACAGGTGTTCAAGTCCCTTCAGTCGGCAAAGAACAGCTGCGACTCCGTCAAGAGGTTCTGCAACTCGGACATCGAGGACCAGACCCTCCAGAACCCCGAGCCCAAGAAGTGCCCCAAGTGGGAGATCTACCTGGACAAGGCAGGAGAGTATAGATTCAGGCTCCTGGCATCCAACGGCGAGAACCTCCTGGCATCCGAAGGATACACATCCAAGGCCAGTGCCAAGAACGGTATCGAGTCCGTCAAGAAGAACTGTGAATCCGAGATCGAGGTCAAGGAGGAATGAAATTAATACCCGGTCCCGCCGACGGCCGGGCCGGATTCCTTTCCCGCTGATTTTTATACCCTGTTGCAAAGGGCACCCAAAATTAAAACTTCCAACTTTACGACCTGAACGCAACCCTAAATACCTCCGGATTTTCGAGGGAATCATGACGGGATGCAAATGCGAATACTGCGGATTCATGAACGATGACCTCAACCCTTTCAGTCGCTGCCTGCAATGCGGACAGCCGTTGGCAATGAGGTTCCGAATACCACCAAGAACCAACATATCCAGCACCATCCGGGTCCGTCCGAATTAAGTGCTGATGAATAGTATTATATGTATTGACTAATTGCCTGTAGCATGGCCCAGCCTTTCATCATATTTGTAAAGAGCCTTTAGTTCAGCGATATAGTTGCCTGACATCATCGCATAAATATGGTGGAATATGGCACGGAAGATTCCTTGTCCTGAGTGATCTGGCCGATTTGGATGCATTTGATCGTTCTTTCGGATCCGATGATGGTGCCCCATGTATTCTGGCCTATTGAGTATGGCAGAGTAGCATCTGTTAAATGTGTAGGTTGCACTCCAAAATCTTGAAATCTCGTACATTTTATAGTTTTAAAATCTTGAGAAACTGTACAAAATATTTGAAATTTCAGTGACCGCCCGTGTTTCAAGGGGTCACTGAAATTTCAAGACGACTATGCTTGATATTAGCATGTACATCGATGCAAGGCTCAGCCTGTGAAGGACACCGTTGTTGAACAGTATGGATCGGACGCACGCGACGGTGAAGAGTGTCACGATGATGAGACCCACATACTGGTGGTGCCTTATCTTCATAGTTGCAGGTATTAGGTGTTACAATATGTAATTTGCCTTCTCTGACCCTTGCATCGAACCAATTATCTAATCCCACACGAATCCACCGGTCATGAGCGAGAAGGTCCCCGTATACGACAACCACATTCACATGAGTCCCTCCGGGAGGAACGTGGATGCCCTACGGGAATACCAGACCGCAGGCGGAACAGGTCTGACTCTGGTGACGCTTCCACACAAGGAGGTCCCGATCACATGCGGGGAGGACTTCGCCAGATCGTATGAGGTCACCTACAGCCTTGCGGATAAGGCCAAGGAGGCGACCAATCTGGAGATCAACATCGCCGTGGGCCCGTATCCGATACTTCTGATATCACTCGCTGAACAGTACGGTCTCGAGAGGGCCGAGGAGATCATGATGGAAGGCATGGACCTCGCCGCAAGGGATGTCGCCGAGGGACGCGCTTGCGCCATAGGCGAGATCGGAAGGCCCCATTTCCCGGTGGAGAAGGACATATGGGACGCATCCAACAGAGTTCTCTTGCACGGATTCGAACTGGCCAAGGAGAACGATGTGCCAGTCATAATCCATTGCGAGAACGAGGATGACACATATGAGTCTCTAGCATCCCTCGCCGACAAGGCGGGATTGGACAGGGGACTCGTGGTGAAGCACTCGTCCCCTCCGTGGGTTACACCCGAGGAGACGCACGGTGTCATGCCGTCTATACCTGCATCCAAATCCAATCTGAAGGAGGCCATATCCAAAGGCACCGACAGGTTCATGATCGAGACCGATTACATCGACGATCCCGAGAAGCCTACGGCCATCATGGCCGTCACAACCGTACCGAAGAAGGTGGCCGCATGGGTCGCCAACGGGCAGGTCCCCATGGAATCGATTTATAGGATATGCAAGGATATACCCGATTCATTGTATCATCGCTGAGGTGAATGACATGACCACGAGGATCACATGCGTCTACGACGAAGGCTCTCAGCCGAACACCAGTCTGATAGGTGCCAAAGGCACTTCCCTTCTCGTGGATACAGGTGAGAAGAAGGTCCTGTTCAACGTGGGCCTCCGCGACAGGTATCTTTCCCATAACATGGATTTCTTGGACATAGATCCCGAATCCATAGACGCCGTAGTCATCTCCCAGAGCAACCCTTGCGCCTCGTCGGCGATCAACGGTCTCCTCAAGAGGAGGGAGAATCCCATAGACGTGTACTGTCCCGAAGGACTGTACGGCGAGAGGACTTTCCTCTCCAGGTCTCCAGGCATCACAGCGGAGAACAGGTACAAGGTAATTTTCCATCCCGTTGGTGCATGGCAGGAGATAGTGCCAGGTGTCGAGACCACACCCTTCTACAAGGACATCAGGGGATACGGGGAGACGTTCATGGTCGTCACCGACGGAACGAAGGTCGCCATTCTCAGCGGGCGCTGCTCATGCTACCCCGATGCGCTCATCGCGGATGTGAAGGAGCACACCGGAAGGGACGTGAAGGCGTTCATCGGACCCGTCTGTCTCGAGAAGAGGAAGAAACCTGTTGCAGCAGCATATGCGGATATGCTCAAGGACATCCCCGATCTGTACGTGAACCACTGCGTCGGAAGGGATGGTATCGTCAACCTGAGGGTCAATTTAGGACTGGAAGCGGTCAAGGACTTCTATGTCGGAGATGTGTACACCCTCAACTGAGGAACGATCTTAGCGACCAACCGAGAATTATGGGATTCAACCGTTTTTCCTATCGATCGGAGTGGACCTCTTAAATACAGGGACATTCAGTCGCCGATTGTGATAACATGGCTGCATGGCACGCTAGAACAGCACTGATGTTCGTTGCGATGACAGGTATACTCGTAGCTCTGGGATCCGTCATAGGATACATCTTCAAGAATACCTGGACCGGGTTCTACATAATGCTCGGCATATCGCTGATGATTACGTTCGTCTCATACTTCTTCTCCAAGAAGATGGCCCTTGCCGCTAACAAGGTTCACCTGGTAACCCGCGAGGAGGAGCCCAGGCTCTACAATACCGTCGAGAGGCTCGCCAACAAGGCAGGCCTTCCCATGCCCGAGGTAGGGGTGTCCGAGGTACCTATGCCAAACGCATTCGCTACCGGACGCGGCCCCAAGGATGCCGCTGTCGTTGCCACAAGACCTCTGCTCCACATGCTCAACGATGAGGAGCTCGAAGGAGTGCTGGCACACGAACTATCCCACGTGAAGAACAGGGATATCCTCGTCATGTCCTTCGCATCCGCGATGGCATCGATGATCTCGTTCGTCACCAGAATGGCTGTATGGTCCTCCATATTCAGCGGGGACAACAGGGACGGAGCGGGTCTCGCAATCGCGATCCTTGCTGATCTCACACTCCCATTCGCCGCTATGCTCGTACAGCTCGGTATCTCCAGGAACCGCGAGTACCTCGCGGACGAATCAGGAGCGAGGCTCACGGGAAAGCCCATGGCCCTGGCAAGCGCCCTGACCACTCTGGAGAGGGGATGCTCATCATCTCAGAACACGTATGACAACCCTTCCTGCGCCAACATGTGGATCTCCGATCCTTACGGCAAGAAGAGGTCGCTGTCGTTCTCTGCACTGTTCAGGACACACCCCTCGACTGAGGACCGTGTCGCCAGGCTGAAGAAGCTGGATGAGGAGCTCAACGGGACCCGTCACTTTTACTGAACGGGTTCCCACTTAGACAATTCATTTACCTTCGAGAGAGTGGATCCGCGTCTGATCTCCTCTCTCGTACGGTTCTCTCTTTCGTGCACATCCAAGGAACGGTTCGCCACTTCCACGGCGACCTCCTTGGGCACGACTATGACACCGCTCTCGTCACCGATGATCCAATCCCCGGTACGGACCCTCTGTCCTCCGACCGTGACCTCGATACCTATGCCGCCGTAACCCTTAGGCTCTCCGGCGCAGGGGGCTACGGTCCTTGAGAATGACGGGAACTTCAGGTCCCTGATATCGTCGATGTCCCTTATGGCACCGTCGATGACGACTCCGTGCGCTCCCATGACCATCGCAGAGCATGTGGCGAGCTCTCCCCATACCGCTACGGGTGCTCCTCCCACATCGATTACCAGGACATCCCCTTCCTTTACCCTGTCAATGGCCTCCACGGGTTTCGCCCAGTCTCCGTTTGTAGTCTGAACAGTGAGTGCACGTCCGACCATCCTCTGCCTGTGCTCAAGTGACTGGGGGACGATACCTATCATCACACCCTGCTTGTGGAACGCATCGGATATGTTGCATGTGGATACCTTGGAGAATGCCTCGAAGAGCTCGTCCTCGGTGTACTTCTTGGAGATGCCGGCATCGATCTTCGCTCCGGCGATCGCCTTCTTGACGTTCTCCGCAGCTCCTTTGATGTCATCTGTCTTGATGATCGCACCGCCGACGATGATGTCTGTTGCTCCCGCTTCGGCGTAGAGTCCCGCGTTCTCCGCGGTTATGCCTCCGGCGACCGCAACGGGGATGGATACCGTACTGACGATCTTCTTCAGGATATCGATGGGAGGTTCCTCTCCCTTCATCTGCGTGTCTATGCCCATGTGCAGACAGATGTAGGCGACTCCGAGCTTCTCGACCTCCTTGGCACGGGAGACCTTGTCCGGGACGTTGATCATGTCCACCATGACCTCCGATCCGTACTTCCTTCCGGCCATGACGGCCTCCTCGATCGTGGAATCCTCCGAAAGACCCAGCACGGTGACTATATCTGCACCTGACTTGGCCATGATCTCGACCTCGACCCCTCCGACGTCCATGGTCTTGGTGTCGGCGATGATCTTCCTGCCGGGGAACTCTCTGCGCAACGTGCGCACGGCCTCGGCTCCTTCGCTCTTGATCAGGGGTGTACCCACCTCGACCCAATCCGCTCCCCCGTCCACTGCCTCGTGGGCGATGATAACGGCTCTGTTCAGTTGCATCAGGTCCAAAGCGATCTGCAATACGGGCATGTTCCTCGATTATCCTGTGTTCCGTATATACTGATTGGGTTCGGACCGGTCCGAACCAGTTCGAACCATTTGATCATAAAGCGGTCCGACATTCATCGTCTCGGAAGGGCCTCGCGTTTTCAGCCATCTTTTTACCGATCCAGCTGGGTTATGGATTTCGTTCTGACGGAACGATAGTAAAACAGAATGCCACTCAGCTCGCCCGTCTATCATCACATTCAGCTCGATAAAACGATCATCATCGTGGCAGGACCTCTATCGGCGTCCTTCCTAAAAACATAATCCATCATAAGGAGGTTTTAAGAATGTGAACACATGATGGATATCCATCAGGAAGGTCCGTCAGATGTTCGGTAAGAAGCTTGAGAAGAAGGTCCGCATCCTCTTCCTCGACAGGAAGAACGACTATGTATCGCAGATCGCGGAGTATTTCACCAATCAGTTCTACGACAACACCTACGAGGTGTACAGCGCCGGTTTCGAGCACGACATCATCGACTGCGACCTCATCTCTGTCATGTTCCAGAAGGGAGAGGACATGAGGAGGCAGATCGCCAAGGATCTGAAGGACGATGAGCACCTGCCCAAGGACGACAACTACGATTACGTCATCTATCTGGAGCAGCCCATCTTCGACGAATTCTCAAAGAAATCCCCCTGGCAGGGACATCAGATCATCGCACCCATGAAGCTCAGGTCCGAGTTCACCGCCACCGACGATGCGGAGCTCTTCGACGAGTATTCCGCTGTGATGGAGCAGGTGAGGGACTGGGTGAAGGAGAACCTGAAGGATCCCGAGAACCTCAAGAAACTGGTATCGGCATGATCCCGGTAATCATCTTCGACAAGTGCCAGTGCGATCCGAAGAAGTGCACTGCGAAGCGCATGATGAAGTTCGGTCTCGGCAAGGAGGTCAAGACTCTTGGTGCAATACCGAAGGGTTCGGTGGTGCTATCTCCGTTCTCCGACAGGGCCATGTCCCCTGCGGATATCCACGCCGCAAGGAAGGGATTGGTCGTCATGGATCTGACATGGACCAACATAGACGAGTTCCCGAGGCTGAAGAACGTCGAGGAGAGGGCATTGCCGTATCTTCTGGCATCCAATCCAATCAACTGGGGCCGTCCCATGGAGCTGAACAGCGCGGAGGCCGTCATGGCAGCCCTGTATATCCTAGGTGAGAAGGAGCAGGCGGCGGAGTTCCTGGGAAGGTTCAACTGGGCCCCGGAGTTCATGCGCCTGAACGGCGAGATGCTCGAGGATTACTCAAAGGCCAAGGACAGCACCGAAGTGGTCCGTATCCAGAACGAGTACATCGAAGCGATCACAAAGCAGTGATCGATCATCCGACAGGATTGCGCACATGCAGAGATCGCTGTAGGTCCCGTTGGGATTGCGCTGGGCACCGCGCATGGTACCCTCGTACTTCATCCCTACTTTCTCAAGCACCCTTTTGGAAGCTATGTTCTCAGGATGGTAAGTGGCCTGGACACGGTGCGCGAACATCCTCAGGAGAGCGAAGTTCACCACGGCCTTCGCAGCTTCGGTGGCGAATCCCTGTCCCCACCATTTGCTCCCGACGCTGTAACCGATCTCGCATGTCTCCGATTCATGGTCGATATCGAACAATCCAATGGATCCGATGACCTCTCCGCCGTACGTTATGGCCCATCCGTAGAAGTCTGGGTTGTTGTCGTACTCCCAGACGTGGTGTCTTACAGCTTCGTGCGAATTGGCGAGTGTATCGAACGGGGTGAAGCTGACATACCTTCCTACAAGGGGATCCTTACCGAAGTTCTCGTATGCCTGTTCCGCATCGGTGAGGCGGAACTTGCGCAGGAGCAGTCTGTCGGTCGCTATGTCCATCGTACCCAGTTGTCTCATCGGGGCCTATCAGTCGTTTCTATGTTTATCAAAATTAGGGTGGATTGAGTACGCCAGTCGGTGAAGTCTTTAATCGAGGACGTACACATTCCTCACAGACAACTACACGTTCTACAAGGCACTGGTGCTCACGGGGGACAGGATCATTTCGTTGGAGGAGGACATGAAGACGTTGTGGATCGCCACATTCTGAATCATAATCCGATAACCCAGGATCATTTGGGCGGGGACAGGTACGTGAGGTCTTGAACGCAGATGTCAGACCGTTGCAGAATATTATTAATCTGGATTGGTATGATAACCTGTGCAATTCTTCGATAGGGAAAACGCGATCATCGTCTGCCTGTACCTGGCCATAACCGAGATGATAATCGGTTACTTCACCATTATGGACGAGGCAGACTATCTGGATGGTGCGGATGTTCCGATATACGATTACCTCTACGGGCTGGATATCTTACTGGTCAGTCTGTTGTGGATGATCGCAGTCTTCTTCTTCGTGTTCCGTACCACGAGCAAGGCGAACACATTCGGTGCATTCCTGATGATCGTCGGGACCATACTGCTCTTCGACAGGATCCTGTGCATCTTCGCCGATGTGCTGTGGACCCTCGACACCGAGGGCGAAGAACTTGACGCGGTGTTCTTCATCGTGTACCTGTTGGGAATGGTCATCAACGGTATGCTGGTCGTCATCGGTTATAAGACATACAAGGGGCTGAAGTTCTATTCCCATACCAGGGGCCTGATCATCTTCTTCCTGGTTGGATCCATCCTGTTCAGGGCGTATCAGCTGTATGAGAACAGGACCGCTCTTATCGATTTCATAGAGATGGAGTCAAGTATACTCCTGTTCATATTCATTTTAGCCAGCTTGTTCGACGAGGACATCAAGAAGTGCATGGGTGTCGAGATCCGCGAGGATCTAGATGAATTCTACATCTGATCAGGAATTCGGATTATTCTGAAGGGATATCAGTTCGTAGAAGAGACCACGCTTCTCGATGAGCTCATCCATGGTCCCAATCTCCCTCATATTACCGTTCTCCATGACGATTATGAGGTCGGCGGCTTTTATGGTGGACAGCCTGTGGGCTATGACGAAGGTCGTCCTCTTGTTCCTCATCCTTCTAATCGAATCGATGATGGCCCTCTCCGTGACGATATCGATGGAGTTCGTGATCTCATCCATTATGAGGATGGGCGTTTTGTGGGCCATAGCTCTGGCGACGCAGATCAGCTGCTTCTGTCCCATCGACAGCTTGGTGGGGTCGTCGATATAGGTGTCCAGTCCGTCCGGATAATCCAGCACGTAATCGAGCTTCACCGTCCTTATGATCTCCATCAGGTCATCCTCGGTGATATTGGTCGAGTTGTAGACTATGTTCTCCCTGTACGTCCCTTTGAATATCCAGCTGTCCTGGGCCACCAGGGAGTACAGACTGTTCAGCTGCGCCCTGCTAAGATCGTCCAACGGTATGCCGTCTATCCTGATCTCGCCTTCGGTGGGCTTGTAGAATCCCATCATCAGGTTCACGAGGGAGGTCTTACCCGAACCGGACAGACCGACTATCGCCACGGTATCCTTGGGCATCGCATGGAAGCTGCAGTCGTGGACGGCATCCTTGATACCGTCGTACGACAGGGACACATCCCTGAATTCCACCTCTCCCTTGAATTCGCTCTTGGTCCCGAAACTAACGTTCTTGAACTCTTCGATCTCCAGTATATCGAACACCCTGTCGCATGCGGCCTCGAGACTCTTGGTACTGAGGGCTACAAGGGACAGATCGTCGATCGGCTCCGTGAACAGCCTCAGGTACACGAGCGCAGCGACCAGCGTACCGAATGTGGCGCCCCCGTCCTGTACCAGAAGGAGTCCGTAACCGCAGATCGATACGTAGCTCACATTGGTGAGGAACTTCATGAACGAAGGGATGAGCAGCACTCCGTTCAGCATCCTGTTCGTCCTCTTCCTGATGATACCGTTGATCTTCTCGAACTGACGTGATGCCCTCTCACCGGAACCGGTCGTCTTGATGATGGTGTGGCCGTAGAAGTTCTCCACGATTTTGTCATTAGCCCTTCCCAGGAACTTGCTGTGCTTGTAGTTGTACTTGTCCAGCGTCTTAGCGTAGAACAGGATCAGCAGCATGCTGGATGATATCGGGAATATGGAGATGAGTGCCAGTTCCGGGTTTATGTGGAACATCATGATAGAGGATCCGACTATGAGGACGGTGGACTTCACCGTTCCATCGAGGATCGTACCGGACAGGGCCGTGATCTTGTTGCAGTCGTTGTTCAGGACGCTGGTGGTGTCCCCGAGCTTCATCTCTATGAGCTTGCTGAACGGGATGTGGTCCATCTTCCTGAGCATCTTGGTCCTGATGCTCTCGCCCAGCATCGTGCTTCCCTTGCTGATCACGTCGTTCTTGAGCGTCGCTATCACGAAGGATATCACGCAGATGACCGCCAGGAGGATCATCGTATCCACCATGTCGGATGTACCGACGAAATGTCCCACATCCTCGGTGAAACCGTCCATCAGGTCGGACAGCAGAAGCGGAGCGTAGATGTCCATCATCCCCGAGACCGCCGACATTATCAGTCCAGCCAGGATGATCAGGCTGGCCTTCTTGTTGAAGAGGTACAGTTTGCGGAGGCTGTTGTGCTTCTTCTCGGTCATCTCACCGCCTCCCAATCTGACTGCAGCGCCATCAGTTCCGAGTAGTATTCGCAGTCCTTCATCAGCTCCTCGTGTGTCCCGGAACCGATGATCGACCCGTTCTCCATCACTATTATCCTGTCGCATCTACGAGCGACGGATATCTTGTGCGTGACCAGTACCGCGGTGCGGCCCCTGAGCCTTCTCCAGATGGCAGTCATTATCCTCGCCTCCATCTTGGCGTCGATGGCGGAGAACGAGGAATCGAGGAGATATATCTCCGCGGGGTTGACGATAGCCCTTGCCAGGCATATCCTCTGCTTCTGTCCCTCGGAGAGTTTCACACCAGGGTCTGTAAGCACTGTACCCCAGCCGCTCGGAAGGTCGTTCAGGAAACCGGTCACCTCGCATTCGTCCATTATCTTCCTTACTTCGTGCTCCGACGCGTCCTGTCCGATCTCCCCGAACAGTATGTTGCTCATTGCCGAAGCGGAGAAGATCACCGGCTCCTGCGGACAGAAGGAGATCCTGCTCCTCAGATCCTCGAAACTGTAGCTGCGGACGTCCATGCCGTCGATGAATACGCTCCCGGATGATGCATCGTGGATCCTCTGTATGAGGTTCAGGAGCGTGGTCTTCCCGGAAGCCGAAGGCCCTATGATGGCCACCTTCTCCCCCGGTCTGATCCTGATGTTGATATCCTTCAGGAAGGTCTCCTGCCCTTCCTCATATGCGAACGACACGTGACGGAGCTCGATCGAACCGGACCTGTGGGGATTACTCATGCTGCCTTCTTTCATGGACGGCTTGTAGTTCAGCACCGATTCTATCGACCGCTTGGAATTGGCGAACGGCGGATAGGATGCGGCCACTACGTACGACGTCTGCGTCACGGCTGTCAGCAGTATGATGGCGTATACGGTGAACGAGATTATCCCGGACAGTAGTTCGATCTGCCCGTCGGAATCCAGACTCGGCATGACGAAGAATGCGATTGCGTATATGGCGAGGGGGATGACTAGGATCAGGGTATCCATCAGAGGGGTGAGATAACTCAGATGTCTGCTCAGTTTCCCGCTGATCTCGGTTATGTCGTCGCTGAGCTCTTTGAAATCGCTGTAATGCTTCGCATGCCCGCCGAACGCGCGTATGACGTTTATCCCTTCGATGTACTCGATGATCTTGTTGTTGATCTCCATCGAATCCCTTCCTCCGCGTTCGACATAAGGCGTGATGGTGCGGAAGGTACGGAATGCCAGGGCGAATGTCACGGTCATGATAAGGGTGATGACGATTATCAGCGGCAGGGATTTCGATACCATGATTGGGAAGAGGACTATGATCGTCAGGGGCAGCATAACTCCGGATGTCAGCATTGCTACGTAGAAGCTCGATACGGTCTCGATATCGTTGCTGATGATCATGGTTAGTTTGGGTATGGAGAAGCGGTGGATGTCCTGGACATCGAGTTTTTGAATGGATTCGAAGACCTTCCTTCTTAGTTTCGTGGTCATGTCGGATACGAGTCTCGATCCGAGGAAACCTGCTAGCAGCGAACATATGAGTGCGGCAACGGTGTATCCCGACATCTCAGCGGCATCCGATATGGCCGCTTCGGTCTCCTCCTTCAGGAAATGGGACGTTAGCTCCTCAAGAAGTACGGGTATCTGTGCGCTGAAGAAGATACTCAAAGCTGTCAACAGTATGCATATTGCAGCATAAACGTACAGCTTGCGATTAAAATACTTCAGTAACACGTGACCGAATCCGCAATTAGAATTTCGGTTTATGAAAAGGCTCTTTACGGCCAC
The DNA here is from genome assembly GCA_937892275.1 of uncultured Methanomicrobiales archaeon. Lineage (GTDB taxonomy): Archaea > Thermoplasmatota > Thermoplasmata > Methanomassiliicoccales > Methanomethylophilaceae > Methanoprimaticola. Next base: position 49,103 of record CALAVG010000074.1, read on the forward strand.
CGTGTTGATGGCATGATTACAAAGATTACAAAGATTACAAATTGATGTTATTATATTACGTGCGCGTTATAGAAGACCATGGAGAATGATGCGTATCAGAGTCTGTGGAACGAGATCAGAGACGTTCTTGAGAACATGAGCGATTCTGATAAGAGGGCTGCAATCAGGCAACTCCGCAGTCTGATCGATAGGGAGCTCATCACCATGGAGATACCGGATGCAGCACACAAGTGCTGCAACTGTGGCGGTATCGAATTCGTACGCAATGGACACACTGCAGCAGGAACTCAGAGGTTCAAGTGCAAATGCTGCGGAATGACGCAGTCATTCTCATCCACCGGATCCCTGCTGGGGAACACCAAACTCGACATCGAGAAGTGGTATGAGTTCGCAGAATGTTTCGTCAATTGCAACAGCTGTCAGCAGATAGCTGACAGGCTTGAAGTCGGATTGGAGACGAGTTGGTACATGAGGATCAGGATGATGGAGGCTGTATAGGGCTTCATCCCCTCTTTCCAACTCAACTGCGGCTGTTCTATGCAACTCGACGAGGAGTATTTCCGTGAGAGCTTCAAAGGGGTCAGTTTCAACGGGAAGAGACTCCGTGAAATGGAGGATCCCATCCGCATGTCCTATAAACGCGGCAGCGCCGCGTCAATGAACGGCATCAGTCCGGAGCAGATATGCGTGGTCACCGGAATCGACGATATGAATCAGTTCTTCTTCGATACCTGCTGTAGATCCAGGCCGACGACTCAGGTATTGTTCGATGTTCTTCATGATAGGATCTGCGAAGGGGCCATTGTGAACACAGACAGGTTGAATTCATATCCCGGGGTATTGGATGAGCTCAACGTAGCGGTGCACAACCGCTTCGTCCCCGCTTCCCACCAGGGCCTCAATAAGGTGAACGCTCTGCATTCAAGGGTCAGGTCGTTCCTCCAAAGGTTCAGAGGCATATCCACGAAGTGGTTATGCCACTACCTAGCGTGGATGAAATGGCTGGGTACATTCGTCAAAGGAAGGACACTCAACAAGTCCTGCGAAGTCACATCGAAGCATATCGTCAGGGGAAACTACAGTTTCAGGTGCAGAACGCTACCGCAGATGTCGATCCCATTCCGCGATGCGGAATTGAATGAGATCAAGACCTACTCCTGAGAAGGTCATTCTTCTTTTCTCGCTGTCGTGTCCTGCGGACACGCTACTCCCTACCTATTCCAGGACCCCCATTCTAAGCTTTCCACCGATCTCGCTCACTCTGCGATAGTCTCCTTGGTACCTACTCGTTAGGAAAGGTTATACCTCAGTACCCTGAAATGTCAGTTCCATGATGCCCTTTTCAACACGGTGACCGCAAAGAGCCTACTGAGGAACGCGGAATTCGAAGGAAAATAACGGAAACCGTAGAAACTGATTTCGAAGGACTCCTTTCCGGCGCATCTCTCAACACCGCGCCGGAAGGGCATCTGGGTAAATTAATAGGCGCGGAGGAAGGGATTTGAACCCTCGAGGAGATGCTCCACCGGTTTTCAAGACCGGCGCCGTAGGCCGCTTGGCTACCTCCGCTTGAAAAGTCGATTGCAGAGGTCATATTTCAACTATTCACCGATTCGCTTTTCGTTCTAGGCCACATCTTATCGAAGTATCCCTGCATGAATACGAACCAAATGTTCTCCACGAACAGCGATACCACCGCAGGCAGCAGAGCATTGGGGAATGTGGCCGAGAACATCACAATGCACAGGGTAGCTGCCAGACCAGAGTTCCTCCAGGTGGCCATGGATATGAAGACGATGCCCTTGTCCCTTGGGCAGTTTATCCTCTTGAGCAGATACAGCATGACGATGCTGGGAACGAAGATCCTGACAAAGTTCACTGCCAACAGGAGCAGAGCAACGTCGGGATTCTCGATGATATAATCCCTTCTGAATCCGATGCTGATGAACACCATTACGAGTATGACCACGTTCAGTATCATCACCTTCAGTTTCGGAGGAATGGTGACCTTGTTCAGAGGCATGTCTATGATGACCGGTATCACGACGAACAGCACGACATACAGCAATATCTGTGTCCAGCTTGCCGCCTCTCCCATGAACATGTGAGTAAGGAACGGGGTCAGCACCAGAGCTACCAGATAGATGGCGGAGAAACCGAGCATTCCCAGTTTCAGATCCCCCTTCATGTAGAAGATCATGGTCATGACCGATATGGCGCAGGGTACCGCAGAGAGCATCACCCATCCGTACCAGAGGTCCTTATCATCTATGAAAAGAAGACCTGACAGGAGGGTTATCCCCGTGTTGAACACGAAGCACAGGAA
>CALAVG010000075.1 GCA_937892275.1 uncultured Methanomicrobiales archaeon
AAGCTTGTCTGTGACAAGAAACAGCAGATGCAGACCGGAGGTCTCGCCACTGTCGCCGCAGCATCCGCAGAGTTCGTGCGCTCCGAAGTCGTGCCCGAGCTCGACGCAGCAAGGATGGCAAGGCTCGCCAGCGCAGTATCCGCGAACGCACCCGACAACTACAAATCCGGTGTGACGCCCACAGCGTCCAACATCGTGAGCAAGATCGTCGAGGGTCTCGACGCGGTCAGCGAGGAGACGGGCTACGACGAGGGTATGACCATCTACGTAAACGGCGGTCTCAGGACCCTCATCAACAGGTCCTCCGAGGTCGGAGCAAGGAAGATTATCAACGATTCGAGCAGGTCGTTCAACTCCTCTATTCTGGAGATCAACGGCAACCCCATCGTGTTCGTCCCTGCGAAGAGAATGTACGTGACCTTCACCAAACAGGACGGATACACCAACGCACTGTCCGACAAGACAGACCTCAAGGCGACCGACAAGACCAAGTACGGATGGACCGCAAGCGGAGCACCCATCAACTTCGCCATCACAACGCCCGGTGTCGCCAACGCGGTCACTGCGATCAACGAGACCAAGTACATCCGCGGAGAGGACTCCGAGATGTTCTCCGGAGACTCCTTCATGTGCCGTATCTGGCATGACCTGATCGTGCCGAAGAACAAGGCCGTCGGAGCATTCGTTTCCGTAGGATCAGTATCACAGTGAACTGAGGCGATTGAGAATGACGTCGGAGCATACCTTGAGGAGACTCGGCAGAATGCACAACTATCCTGCGTTCAAGAACGTCAACGATGATTACTTGAGGACCATCCTCGAAGATGCTCTGGCGTACTTCCTCGATTACACACACCGTGGGGAGGATCCCGGCGAGGCCGTGGATTCGTTGATATGCGACATCGCACGCTCTATGCACGCCCGTATGGGTATGGAGGGCGTGACACGGGCCAAAGATGGGGAGATAATGCGCGTCTGGTCCGACAACGGAGCACTGGACCCAGCACTCCTCAAGCGCATGAAGGCTTATAGACTGGTGGTCGGAGTCAATGCTACCTCTGCAATATGACATCCGCTCCTATCACAGGAAGACCGCCGTGGGTACGGAGGACGAGAACGGTTTCGTAAGAGAGACCTTCGAGACCTCCGGTCCGTTCTCCCTCTCATTCGTCCCGGGATCGGAGACGAGGGAAGTGGGAGAGCAGGGATTCGTTAAAGGCGGGTCTCAATACCTCGTGATAGCGGACGGGTGCGGTTCCCAGGACACCGGAGACGGAAGGGGAGTCTTCAGGGCGGGGGACATCCTGACGGATGGGGAGAACGACCTGTACGAGGTGATCTCGGTCACGACGTATCCTACGGAGCAGACCATGACCGCGAGGGAACTCCAATGAGAGCGACCTCCAACGCAGAGGATGTGTCGCAGACCTTCGACGCACTGTCCGACATAATGGACGGCATCGAGACGAAGGCCGCGCATGAGATCTGCGAGGTCATGAGGGCATACGCCGTCAAGAAGATCACACAGCAAAGAGCGGTGGACACAGGGGCTCTCAGGAACTCCGTATCCACTGCGGAGGACATCATCATCAGGGACGGTCAGACGTCCATATCCATTGGCATCGAGACTGCTCAGAGCTACGCCAAGTACATCGAGTACGGGACGGGGATCCTCGGAGACCCGGAAGTATCCCATGTCCAGAAGGACAAGTGGGTAGCACCGAACCCGAAATACGACGGTCCGGATGGAAAGGAGCCGAGATTCATCATGAGGTTCGCACAGCATCCGAGACCGTTCATGCGCCCTGCGCTCTATGACAACCGCAAGGTGTTCATGAGGATAATCAAGAGAGAGATAAAGGAGGTCTTCGAACAATGATAGACGTCATAGACTCCGTAGTCAGAACGATAGCGGACATCGACGAGGTCCAAGGCAGGGCGTACAGACGCTGGCCGAG
>CALAVG010000076.1 GCA_937892275.1 uncultured Methanomicrobiales archaeon
ACCCTTTACAGATTGGATTGGTATGGAATATTGGACTGAGTTTTGCATCCTAGTAGATTGTTCGCTTAATATATAATATAATTAAACTTCTATCTCGTCCATTTTGTAGGTCCATCTGTAGACGACAGGCTCTTTGTTGACTTCGTCAAAATAGCGCATTATCCTCTCCTCCATCTCCTCGTAGGACGATGCTCTGATCCCTCTCAGCATGGTCTTCGCCATCTTCCCGAAGAAGGACTCGACGAGGTTCAGCCACGAGCCGTGCTTCGGGGTGAACACGAACACGAACCTTCCCGGCACCGTGTCCAGATATGCCATCACCTCCTTCGACGTGTGGGCCGAATGGTTGTCGAGCACGATGCGGATCTGGCGGTACTCCCCGTACATCGAATCGAGCTTCCTCAGGAAATCTATGAAATCCGAGCTTTTGTGGGTCCTGCGGACGAGAGGGATCACGGTCCCGTCGTTGAGGTTTAGGCCGGCGAGGAGCGACAGGGTGCCGTGCCTCCTGTACTCGTAGTCGCGGGCCACGGTACCGTGGCCCGGTGCCGGAGGAAGATCGGGGGCAACGTTCTCGAGGATCTGTATGCCGGGCTTCTCGTCGTATGATATCGTAGGGAGGTCTGGCTGCTCGCCCCTGTCTATCGACACCTGGATCTCTTTGTACAGGATGAGCAGCCTTTCCATCTTCTCCTTGAACTCCGGATCCTTCCTCTCGAGATAATACGTGATCCTGTGCGGCTTCAGCTCGCGCTCCTCGAGTATCTCCCACAGCTTCGACCTGGAGAGGCTGCGGAGATTCGGGTAGCCGTCGCGTTCGCAATGCTCCCTGATATACCGTCTCAGAGCCGTGATCGACCAGAGCTCCTCCGGGAGGCCGAGCTCCTTGGGCTTGTGGCATGCCAGGAACACCACGTACGATTTGTCGTTGTCGTCTATGGCCGGCGGCTTGCCCGGCCTGGCCATGTCGTCCAGGGCGGCGATTGGACCCACCTGCCTACACTTGTCGACGACGTTCTTGACCGTCATCTTGTTTATGCCGAGGGCCTCGGATATCTCCTTGTTGCTGACATCGTCAGCGTACATCAGCAGGATCTTCGAGCGCTGGACGCGCCTGTACTCCTCCGATGTGCTGCCGGACACCCTTCTCAGTTCGTTCCTGTCGTCATCCGACAGGGTAAGCTTGAATCCCTTCGGCCTTGCCATCTGCACGCACCTCATAGTGGTGCGTGTAGAATAGACTTGTTCGAATATTATATTATGTATTTAGCGAACAATCTACTAGCATCTTTTATAGTTAAAGAATAAACTTAATTCATCTTGAAAGACACATATGCTATTAACGTGGTTATGGCATGGTGTATGTTAGGAAGTTCATCCATCCAAAAGAAGAGCTTCTGGCCGAAGGCTGGAAGATAATGTCCGAGGACGCTGACTCGAAGTATCTGTTCAGAGCCTGTGATGATGGACCGCCATACGGGCAAGGGCGGCAGCGTCTCATGGAGGCTCTGCGACCCCCGCATCCTGAACAGGATCGGGAAGGGGCCCCTCATGAGGAGGCTCTGCAGGACCGACTACCGCAAGGCCATCAGCATGAATCCCATCTGGAAGCACGGCTTCATCGACTTCGAGGGCATCGTCAAGGGAGACGGATCAAAGTCGGGGAGGGACACCGTCTCCTACGCCTTCAAGTACCTCGTCAAGTGCCTCACCGAGGATGGCAAGAGCTCCATCAAGGATCTCCCCGACATATCGTCCGTCAAGGACAAGGGCCTCCGCACGATGCTCTTCACGCATCTCGGGAACAAGTGCTTCAGGACGAGGGACGTATCGTTCGGCAAGGGATTCAAGGATCGGATAGGGCTTCTGCCAGAACCCACGACTGAAGAAAAATCCCCTTGGAAACGTGTCAAGACCATTACAGAGCTCGAGTACGGCCTCATCCAGATCTGCATCGACCTGGGACTATTGCACAACAATCCAAATTGCTAACGTTCGGCCTTTTATTCTTTCATCCCGACTCGTATTCCTTTTTTCATTATCTTAGCTGCAGCTATCAGTCTTCTTCACCGGATGACCGATGTCCCTTCGCATTTGTCAATCGCGGACGCGCGGAGGAGGCCCCGTCTGCCCGCAGGGCCAGGGGCGCCGACTCGATAGGGATAGCCAGAGTTAAAACTTGGTAATTTGCAATAACTAGATAGTATTCAAAAACGTCAGATAATACTGTGTTTGTGGATGGGAATAGTTAGGATCACGTATTGAAATATGCGCAAGGCTCCACTTCATTCTATTAACTAACGTGAATCTCTGGTATAAGGTAAAATGGGATTGGGTCTTGAGTATCGTAGCCATAAAGATTATTGCCCCTGCAGACACATGTACCACTTAGGCCTCAATTCTAATTATAAAGAAAACAAAGAGGCCCTATTGAGTATTTAATTTCAATATTTTTTTTATACACGAACTAACTTACCCATTTGTCTCTTGGAAAAGTGACGCAGAAGATGATTATACGAAAACATGGAAAAGTATATTAGCTATCTTATTTGTAACGACGATAGTCGTTGCACCAATGTGCATTCCAAAAACCATAGCTTCTCCAGAGAGTACTGAGCCAGTGACAATAGAGTACCTTTGCTCAGATGAAATGGCAGTTTCTTGTTATCTAACGGAGTCCTCCTTCAAATCCATGGAGTTGCAATCCTTAGATGAACATACGGATGGATCCATCGTGCTGATAGACATGATTAGGATGTATAACGATAATCCTACGGCAATTGGTGAAATAATCCAGAGAGGAATTCCAATAATAATGCTCAATCTTCTTCCTGATATGGTTCAAACGATTCATGATTGTGTCGGGTTCATCACTTACAATGAAAATTCTGAACTCACAGGGATGTGGTTACATGATAATCTCTTGGGATCGTACAATGTTTATGATTATGATTCCAAAGCACTGGCCCTTTCAGGAATATGTGAACTTATGATGGAAGAAACTGGACTGGAAGCTCCAGAAGGGGCTTCACTCGCCTATTTCGATAAGTTTACCAAAATCTGCGGAGACTTCGGCAAATTTAATGTACGCACTTATTATTACCAGATAACTGATACAAGTGACCAGAATGACTTCTATTTGACGCACTACACTATACAAGGCATTTGCAACGATGGATACTCCAAATCCCTCCTCGGTGTGAGATCCAATCTAGAGAGCACCACTACATGGCCTCAAGAATTGGTAGATTATGGGCCAACTACTGCACCAGGAACAACAACGGTTGGCTTTGACGCAGGAGTGACAGCAGGATATAGTTCAGGCCCTACTGTGACCCCAGGATTCAATGTTTCATGGAGCCACAGCTATTCTGATGTAGACGTGATTGATGATTGTGATTTTGACTACAATCTGTTTGAAATAAAATACGACATCAACGAATGTACCAACTCTGGATACCATACCCTTAAGGTCGAACCTGGTTCTGTGGAAGCGACCCCTGATGGCTTTGGATATTATGCTGACGAAACATACATGGCTCAGTTTTGCCATGTGGTCATACATGGATTCTGGCATAACAATTTCACTGACTTCACTCAACATCAGACTGTGATGATTTGAGGTATGGATATGGAGAACGACAAATTTTGGGCACTCATGCTGGTTCTGGGGACGTCAGCCATGGCTACTTGCGGAATTGCAATGCTCATAGCCGGGAGAATCATCGAGCACACGTACGACATACAGGCCATATTATGGTTTATGGGCCATCTGGTACTGTATCTGTCTGTAGCTTTCATGGTCCTGTCCCTGGTGTGCATGTTACATGCCCATATCGCGAATAAAAAAGCATAAAACATGAGGGATACCATCCCTCATCTTTGTGTTGCCAACACACAAGTTTAATGGCCTCCGCCCCCCCCCGGCACGTATTACAGGGCCATTCTGTGAGTTTTCAACAACTTCTCCATCCTTTGAATTCAGGAGTTAGTTTTGCCGAAATCCGTCATTCTCACCCGATGACCAAAATGTTTCGTGAAGAATCGTCGCTCGCACTCCTTGTCGAACGCCTTAAGCAGCATTAGATTAATTCGGACCCATCAGGGGGTTCGGCACTTCGGATGGCCGGATTCATACTCGGCGGCCTCCTCCAGCACCTGTTCTATGGACATGTCGTCGAACAGAAGCCTCCTGGACTTGGTGTAGTCAGATGACTCACTGATCCGGCGGAGATGAAGCGCTCCGCATTGACCTGATAAGGATAGCCGAAGTTAAAACTGGCAGTTTAGGCGATTGACTGATAACACACCCTTGCCTATGTTGGCTCCTAACAATTATGATTTTGGGGTGGTCGGACACAAAAAGTGAGGTTCTCAAGAACGATTTCGACAGTCTCATCGGAATGTCCGACAACCCGATTGCGCATGTCAGGCCGAATGCACGCGATAGTGCAAATGTGGCCGTTTTCAGAGGTCGCAGCTGAGGGACTTGGGCATCTTCACCATAACGGCGGCGTCGCTTGGCCCGCGGGGCGACTGGTAAGAATCCTGTGGAACTCGAAAGTCATGGCCTAAACCTCACTTATGAAGTAATCAGATAACAAGGACATCCCTGCAGTAATTTTTGATTG
>CALAVG010000077.1 GCA_937892275.1 uncultured Methanomicrobiales archaeon
CCTGTCCACAAGGTGCAGAGGAGCGGAGCGGGTTGTATCCTAATGAGGGACCCGGTTCTTTGCGGAAGGATAATCAGGACGCTCAAGGAAGCGGTCGACAGACCGGTCACGGCTAAGATCCGTCTTGGGAACAACAAGCACGATATGAATTTCCGTGAGGTCATAGCAGAGTTGCAGAGCAACGGTGTCGACGCCATCGCCATACATGCGAGGACGAAGGACCAGAATTATTCCGGATTCCCGGATTTCAATGCGATCAGAGACCTTCAGGACGAGATGGATGTTCCGCTCATCGTTTCAGGCAACATGTATTCCCTGGATGATGCGATAGAGGCGGTGGATATCACCGGGGCCAAGGGGATAATGGTAGCAAGAGGCGGTGTCGGCAATCCGTTCCTGTGCACCCAGATCGACGAGTATTTCCGTTCCGGGAAGAGGCTGGAGAACCCTACGATCCATCAGCAGATAGAATGGTGCAAACAGTTCGCGGATATGCTGATCTCGGAGAAGGGTGAGGAGCGTGCGATCCGTATCCTGAGGAGCATCGCTCCCAAGTTCATCAGTGGCTGTCACCGCAGCAGGGAATACAGATTGAAGCTGGCAACGGAAACGGATAGCAGGAGTCATCTCTTCATCATGTTGGACGACATCGATACGAAGATGGGTTTGGAGAAGATCAATATGGACGGGCGCAGGACATACTATCCTCTGAATCATGAGACCCAACCTATCGGGATCGATGATGATTGAAGATCATTAACGACGAATGTCAAGACCTGTGTTAACAGGTGATTAGAACGGGCTGTGACCGTATCAATAGTTATTATCTATTACCATTATACGGATTTTCATGGGATTAATCAAAGCGATCACCGGCTCCGTCTCGAGTACAATGGCGGACCAATGGAAGGAGTTCTTCTATTGCGAATCGATACCGAAGGAGATCCTTGTGATCAAGGGCGTCAGGCGCACAGGAAAGAATTCACAGAATCACGGGAATGACAACATCATCACCAACGGTTCAGGGATCGCTGTCGCAGACGGACAGTGTATGATCATCGTGGAGCAGGGAAAGGTCGTTGAGATATGTTCCGAGCCCGGTCAGTTCACATACAACTCCTCAACAGAGCCCAGTATGTTGGTCGGAAATCTGGGAAAGAGCATCATCGATACCGTGAAGACCATTGGTAAGCGTTTCACATACGGTGCGGATACCGGAAAGGATCAGCGTGTCTATTACTTCAATATCAAGGAGATCCTGGACAACAAGTTCGGTACATCCACACCTATCCCGTTCCGTGTTGTCGACAGGAACATCGGACTGGATATCGATGTGTCCGTCCGCTGTTTCGGAGGGT
>CALAVG010000078.1 GCA_937892275.1 uncultured Methanomicrobiales archaeon
GCACCGAACGCTGCAGCATTGGAGAGGCCCAGCGTGTAAGGGGATGCAAGAGGATTCTTCAGAATGCATTGCATCACCACTCCGCAAACTGCAAGACCTGCGCCGGCCAAAATTCCACCGACAAGTCTGACAAGACGGACATTCCAAACAATCTTTCCGAACTGAGTATCCGTATCAAATGTAACGATGCATCTTATGACGTCATCCCAAGGGATACTAATACTGCCGAAGAACGGAAAAACGAAGAATACCGCCACGAGTGCCAATATCAATGTAAGAAGGATAGCGGTACGCCCGTGGTAGTATTTCCTGTAATCTTCCGGAGTCTTCTCTTCATCCCCGACATCATACAATGTACTATAGCGATCGTTCGCCATCCTTCTTCTCCTAAATGTTTAAAGCGTTATCTTACCGCAACCGTTGCCGGCGGCTTTCATATCACTATAGGTGATCTTTCCATCACCATAGAGCAGTTTGAGTACGGCATCAGCCTTCTCCTCGAAACTCCAACTGTATCCATCAGGGTTGACGGTCTTCGCCACGTAGAAACAGTTGATGAGTACATTATCGAATTGAGTACCCCACTTCTTGTAAAGACAGACGTTGTAGATGTCCCCGTTCGTAATGGCACCGTTGATCAATCCGGCTTCAGAGATGTAACCCTGCATCTCTTCCACCACTGCGCTCGCCCTGCTGTTGTCAATAAAGATGTAATCGATATCCTTGGACATAACAGTCTCGATGTCTGTGTTGTATGGCTGCTTACCGGCACCAGAGGTACTCGGGGGCATGACATTGTTGACTCCCGAATAGATGAACGGAAGCCAATCTCCACTGGTCTTAAGGAAGGTTCCCTGTCCGTAGAACATCATTCCGCAGGTATATCCATTGATTTTAGATACGGATTTGGCCTTGATATCGTTGATCAGACCTTTGATACCGCTGACAAGGGTATCCGCTCTCTTCTCCTCACCAATGAGTTTTCCCATGGACTTTATCTGAGTGAACCAGGCCTCATCGCCGAATTCTAGATCGGCATTGATCGCATATACGGGAATGCCTGTATCCTTCTGGAGCTTGTCCAATTCCTCCACGGCTACGGTTGATGTGATGATGACATCGGGGTTGAGATCGATTATGCTCTCCACATTGTTACGGTCAATAGTCTTCAGAGCAGAAAACTCGGTCTTATATGCCAGCGTGTATGTTTTATCGCTTGTCAGTACATCGTCCTTGTCAATCGCGACGACTTTTTTGACTGAGTCAAAATAAGACAGCAATTCTAATGAGCAGCAGTTCACCGCGAGGATCTCCTCTGGTGTCTTATCGAGGTGGACCGTACGGCCCCTGGCATCTTCTACTGTGATGTCAGATTCACCTCCTCCGTTATTGTTCATAAGAATAATTACACCTGTGGCGACCAGAACTACGGCCACGACCACTGTGCAGATCATTATGAGATGTTGCTTCTCCATGAAAAGTCATGGTAACACGAATTATAAAAAAGTATTACTAATCTGGCTTTGAAAAAAAGCACCTACAACCGCCCAAATAATGATCCTCTGGTCAATCCGACAGCAGACCTTGTCCGATTTGAGAAGAGACGTTATTATCCGTCCCACACATACCATCATCGGATAAACGGAGCGGATGTATCTATGAGCGACACATACCCTATTGAGGCGGTGAATCTCTGCAAAAAGTTCGGCACCTTCACGGCCTTGGACGACCTCAACCTCCAGGTCCGCAGGAACAGTTTTACCGGACTGCTCGGACCCAACGGTGCAGGGAAATCCACTTGCCTCAAGATCTTCGGACATCTTCACAAATCCACATCGGGACATGCATACATCAATGGATACGATGTGGAAAAGGAACCGAAACAGGCACTGACAGGAATGGGGTCCGTGATCGAGACTCCCGAATTCTATCTCTATATGACACCAAGGGAGACCTTCAGATTCACCGGGGACATCCTCGGAATGAAGAAAGAGGCAATAGAGACCGAGACCGACGAGATACTCGAGAAGGTCAAGATGACGGAATGGGTAGATAAACGTCTGGGAACGTTCTCCAAGGGAATGAGGCAGAGGATCGCTCTGGGTCTGGCACTTATGAACAGCCCTGAGGTCATCATCCTCGACGAACCAACTTCCGGACTCGATCCCAGAGGGATGGCGGAGATGAGGGAGATACTCAGGGACCTGCGCAACGACAACAAAGGGCTGACCGTGCTGATGTCCTCACACATGATGTACGAGGTATCCGACCTCTGCGACAGGATAGCGATGGTCGACCAAGGGAAACTCCTGGTCCATGATGACATCTACACCGTTCTCGGCAATGCGGACCATCGCAACATCACAGTCAAGACCAAGAACGAAGTGAACGACGACATGATAGCCTCTATCGAATCCCTGACCAATGTGGTCTCGGCAATGAAAGAAGCCGATTCCATAAGGATACAGTTGAAGGGCGGAATGGATGAGGAATCGATGCTCTTCACTCAGATAGGTGAGCTCGGGATCGGGGCCTACTCAATGTCCGAGGGAGTGAACGCACTCGAGGACAAGTATCTCGAGCTCATCAAGGAGTCGAGGTGATACGATGGCAGCAAATTCATTCTCGGATGATATCAGGCTCGCGGTCGTGATAATGAAGAACGAGTTCCTCAAGCAGATGAGGGGAAAACGCCTCCTGATATTCGGTATAATCACAGGTATGATTCTAGTGTGCATAACGGCTGCCCTGGCATTAGTGGACAACCCCGTAATAGACAGTCCCAAATCCTTCTGCGAATTGTTCCTGGGCATCCTCACACTCTTTATGATCATCGGCGCTACGCTGTTCGGTGCGACCACCGTCGTATCCGAGTTCGAAGAAAGAACGGCACTGATACTGTTCAACCGTCCGATAGAGAAGTGGTCCATCTACGTAGGTAAGTTCGTGGCAGCATTCCTGATCGTTGTTGCCTTCGTGGTAATATACTACCTGTATGTCATTATCGCCAGCATGATGCTTGCAGGAGGAATACCTAACGGGATAGGGATATCTCTCGTATGCAGTCATTCCGCACCCTTGGGTTTTTGAGAGCCGATTTATTTCATCGAATCGATGACTCACAGGCCGCCTGTGAACAAAGTCTCCTTGGGGATCCCCATTAGAGTTAGGAAACCTGAGGCCTTCTAATCGTCCGCATTGTTGAAGAAACGGCACTGGTTCAAACGTGGATCGTATCTGATCATGCACTTGCGACAGGCTTCCATGAAATAATCGGCCGTTACGTTCCTCTGGAGCTTGGCACCCCATCTGCCCAATCTGGGCAGATCGGAATCGTCCAACTCATCCACACCTCTTCTTATGAGGAGCTGGACCATCGCCCGCACGAGCGCGGCGATGTTCACTATGGTTATCAGCGCCTCCGCCCTCCCGACATCTTTCATGAACAGCCTCTCTACCATGATCGGCCTCTTCTTGCCCTTGAAATTCCATTCCACACGCCATTCGGATGCGTACATGCGCACCAGATCCTCATCGTTGAGGCCCAGTTCGGGATCCTGTTCCGGAGTGGGGACATTGGTGATAAGCATCAGATAGCTCTTCCTCCTGCGCAGTACCTCGGCCTTTTGCTCATCGATCTTGTAGGAGATATCGACGGTCCAACGGTCCGAGCGGCGTATATCGGTGCCGTCCGCTCTCGGACGGCCTCTGGGCCTTTTCTCAACGATCTGATGATCGTATTCCGCCGAGATGTCGAAGATCCCTTTCGAATGCTTCTTCCGGAACCTCTCGAGCGCCTTTTCCGCATCAGGTCTGCAGTTGTACTCTTTGTCAAAGGAGTCTATCGAGTTGATGAAGTCCTGTTCGGCCTTCTGGATCGCTTTCTCACCTTTCCCAGCCAAGGTGCTGGTCTCGACCAGCACCGCTCTGAGCTTCTTCCCTTTGTATTCCAGATCGGTGCTCGTTATCCTGCGTTTAGCGGCCTTCTTTCTAGGAGAGATGTTCTCTATCGGTTGGAGGTCATCCAGGTCAAAGGACATCAGCGTCCTGTCGAGGAGCTGGTCGCTGAAATTCGCGGGACATCTTGAAAGGAACATGATACCGTCATCCAGCATGGATGTGATCAACGGATCGTTGACAACCTTTGAATCGGCCACATATACGAGGCGATCATTCTGAAGAGTATCTCTCAATATCTCCAGGCATTCCTTGTTCCACAGAGGGTCGGCGGTGTTCCCGTCCAGCACTTTGGACAGCCATTGGATCCCGTTATCATCAACGACATCCCCGAGCATGTACTGCTTCAGATCGGGACGCTTGTCCTTGGAGTATCCTCTTGTAATGTAGAGAGCACCTGCTTCAGGTGCTCTTTCGTCATCGGACCCTATCACAGAAGCATACCCGTTCTCATCATATACATCATACTCGCCCCATACCGATACCGATGTGGTATCGGACCTGAGTGCTCTAGTCTTGACTCCGAAAAATGCCCTCATGGCCGCTGATGTGCTCATGAACAATCTGTCCTCGCCTGCCTCATGGATCTTGGTCAGGGTCCTCGCCAGCATATCTGGATCCAGCTGTTCTTTCCTCTCGATAGAATCGAAGTACAGGCTGAGAGGTTCATGATCGAACTGTCCGGAAACGTTCTCGATGGCTGGACGTTCCGGGCCCATGGACATTGTCATGACCATGGCCTTAGCGGCATCTCCGGGCGTGACATCGCATTGTGTGACGTCCCATTCGACACTGGAATCGATCAATTCACGGAAACCGATGGATTCCAGCACCCAGGATGTGACCGCTACTGGGACGGATGTGAAGAGGAATTCCTCATCGTCCACGCTGAAAGACGGCACCTTCCTCTTCCTTTCGGTGCCACCCTCATATTTCTTCATCTTGTAGGCCATCGATCCCATCCCGTATGTCCGCTGATGCGCGCCTGGTCGCGCATATGCATACCACGTATAAAGCATGTTGGGATAAGATATTAGGATTGGTACGAAGGATCAGCATAGTAGCTAGGGGATAGCTACAACAATGAGTAGAGAAGGGGGGAGCGGAAAAGGAGGTAGAGGTCCTCAATAAATCAGGACGATTTTAGACAAGGGTGCGGAATGACTGTTAGCAAATAAGGATTACATAGACATAATTCATTCCTGTTTAGATATGGATTTCAGACCTGACAGGATATCTTTAATCACCCCCTCATTTCACACCGATCAGAGAGAACGTCCTCTCATCATCCTTTGACCAAATGACCGTAAGATTCACAGATTCCATCATCGACCTCATCGTGCCCATATCAGGAAGCCTATCGTCACAGACCGTGTCCCCGGATTGCTCATGCACATGGTTTATATGGTCACGGGAACATCCGTGGGATATCATCATCTTGCCTCCATCCTTCAGCAAAGAGGCCAGATGCCTTATGGCACCCACCTTGTCAGTGAAATGCGGGAAGCATGAATAGCACACGATGATGTCGAACCTCTTCGCAGGATCATATTCATAAAGATCTGATACCACATATTCCACATCGTACTCTTCCGACGGGTACTTTGACATCGCCACCTCTATCATCTTCTCGGACATGTCCAGGGCGGTAATCCCGCCTGAAGTGCGCTGACGATAGTAAGGTATCATTATACCAGTACCCGTACCGATGTCCAATACCTTTTCGTGTCCTTCGAATTCCAATGCATCTGCGAGCATATTGACCACTTCCAGGTCATGAGGCGATATCTCGTCCCATATGTGTGCTCTCTGGTCGAAAAAATCCTTACGATCCGATTCATTCATTATCATCAGAAGCTCCTTTCGGAATTATGCTGGGTATGCCATTGACAGTCTCCACATACGCTTCGATTCCATACACTTCCCTCAAGGAATCGGGCGTGATTACAGAGATGTCGCCTGCAGAATGGATCCTCCCTCCTTTGATCAGGATGAAGCGATCCGCAAAACGCAAAGCAAGATTGAGATCGTGTATCACGATCACTGCAGCCATATCGTTGTTCTTCACTACCTTATTCAGAGTATCCATGACCCTATACTGGTTGGATATATCCAGATTGCTGGTGGGCTCATCCAGAAGGAGGACCTTGGGTTCCTGGGCTAGGGCACGGGCTATCCTCACTAACTGGCATTCACCGCCGCTGATCTCATCCATGTACTTCATGGAAAGATCATCGAGTTGCATCAGTTCTATCACCTTCTT
Source organism: uncultured Methanomicrobiales archaeon (assembly GCA_937892275.1). GTDB lineage: Archaea > Thermoplasmatota > Thermoplasmata > Methanomassiliicoccales > Methanomethylophilaceae > Methanoprimaticola. Next base: position 6,221 of record CALAVG010000078.1, read on the forward strand.
GGTGATTACAAGATCCTTGGCCGATGCATCCATAACAACGTTCGGTCTCCTGCCCAGAAGGACCGATTCAAAGACCTTCAGATGTGAGGTGTCATTGGACTGTGAAACGACTGCAACAAGTTTCGCCAGATTGCGGCGGGAGAGAGTCCTGATGTCGGTATCGTCGATATTCACATCCCCCGTGAATGTATTGGCGTTGCGGGAGATACAGGACATCAGAGTACTCTTCCCCACTCCATTGGGACCAAGGATAGCGACCATCTGACCACGGGTGACATCGAATGTGATATCCTCCAGGATCTTCCTGGAAGGATAACTGAAGGATACGCCGCAAACATCCAGCTTCATCTCTTGTACCCCCTGATCAGCAGATAGATGAACAAGGGTCCACCTATCATCGATGTTATGATTCCCACTGGGATGACCTCGGGCGATAGGATATTCATACCAACTTGGTCCGATACCACGATGATCAGTGCTCCGATGGCCATCGAAGCAGGTATCAGGTACCTATGGTCACCGCCGATAATCATCCTGGCGATATGTGGTCCCAACAGCCCCACGAAAGCAATGATGCCGAAAAATGAAACGATCACCGAGCATAGCAGGGATGATATCACAAGCCCCACAATGCGTTCGCGACGAGTATCCACCCCAAGAGATTTGGCAGCCTCGTCACCGGCATCCATAGCGTTGTAATCCCAGCGTTTGATCATAAAGTATCCCGTAGCGGGAATAAGTACCCCGAGGATGATGATATCCCATGACCACGTGGCCTTACCTACGTTACCGAACATCCATGACACTATGTTCCCCAGTTGGGAATCCGATGCAACGTATTGGGTGAACGACAGCAATGCCGAGAAGATAGCTGATATGGCAACTCCGGCCAGCACCATAGTCTCCGCAGACACTTTGGTGACCTTCGTCAGCAGAAGAATGATTCCCGTAGCGAACATGCTGAATAGGAATGCGAACAGGGTAGTAACGAAAGGATTGTCAATGGAGATGAACGATGACGACATGGATCCCGTCCCGACGAATACGATCGAGAAGGCGGCACCGAACGCTGCAGCATTGGAGAGGCCCAGCGTGTAAGGGGATGCAAGAGGAT